>DATIGE010000082.1 GCA_035454885.1 bacterium | reverse complement strand
GAATACGGCGCGCGCGGCGGAGAGGGCGGCGGAGGAGCCGGACGCGGCGGGCATCGCGGGCGAGCACGCGGCGGAAGTTTACGGGCTCAAGATCCTCCGGCGCAACATCGAGGACAATCCGAACAACAGGACCCGCTTCGTCGTCATCGGGCGCAAGTCGCCGCCCCGTTCGGGGAACGACAAGACCTCCGTCCTCTTCTCGGTCAAGGACGAGGTGGGGGTGCTCTACCGGATGCTCGAGCCGTTTTACAGAAACGGGATCAACTTGACCAAGATCGAATCTCGCCCGCTCAAGAAGAAGGCGTGGGAGTACATCTTCTTCCTGGACATGGACGGGCATTCCGAGGAGCGGAAGGTGCGCGACGCGATCCGCGGGCTCGACAAGAAGTGTCTGTTCTTGAAACTTCTGGGATCGTATCCCAAGGCGACGTCTTAGGGGCGAATCTTGTATTCGCCCATTCCACCTATGTTCCGTAAAGCCGTCATCATCGGGGTCGGGCAAATGGGGGCGTCACTGGGGATGAATCTTGTCGCCAAGAAATTGGCGAAGGAGGTCGTCGGCGTCGGCAGGAACCCGCGTAATTTGCGGGAGGCGGTCCGAAGACACGCGATTCATCGGGGCGTTCTCGTACGGGCATGGCGCGCCATGCCCCTACAACGGGATGATCTTATCGTCTTGGCCACCCCTGTCCGCACGATCCGCGACCTCCTCAAAAGAATGCCCAAGGGACCGTTGATCGTTGACGTGGGAAGCACAAAGGCCGCGATCGTCGCCGAGGCGTCGAAGAGGCGCCTTCGTTTCGTGGGGTGTCACCCCATCGCGGGGACGGAAATTCCCGGGGCGAAGGGCGCGGAGAAGGATCTGTTCCGCGGCAAGGTCTGTCTCATGACTCCACGGGGCCTTTCGTCCAAAAAGGACGTGGCCCTCGTCCGCCGTCTGTGGACCCGTCTCGGGGCGAGCGTGGAGATCATGACGCCGGCGGCCCACGACCGCCTCTTGGCCTCCGTCAGCCATCTGCCGCATGTTCTGGCCTATACCCTCGTCAACTTTGTCGCTGGCGCCCCCTTGGCCGGCCTCTCGAAGGATCTCTTTGCGGGGCTGGGCAGCTTTCGGAGCGCGACGCGCGTGGCGGCGAGTGAGCCTATGATGTGGCGGGACATCTTGCTGGAGAATCGGAACGCCGTGCTCTCGGCCCTGGAGGGTTGGATGAAGGAAGTCGGCGCTTTGCGGCGCTTGATCGCGCGGCGCGACGCCGCGGGGCTCGCCCGGTACCTTTCGCGATCGCAAGCAGAGAGGCTGAGGATTCCATGAGCGACTACGTCGTCCGTCCCTCCGCGTCGTTCCGAGGCAGGATCGATCTTCCCGGCGACAAATCCATCTCGCACCGGTCCGTCCTCTTCGGGGCGATCGCCCATGGGACGACCCGTGTCCACAACCTCTTGGAAGGCGAGGACGTGCTCGCCACGGTGGCCTCGTTCCGAAACATGGGGATCGTCATCCGGAAAAAGGGCAGGGTCTGGGAGATCGCCGGAAAGGGATTGGGCGGCCTCAGGTCACCCGAGGCCATCCTCGATTGCGGCAATTCGGGGACGACGATGCGTCTGATGTTGGGGCTCTTGGCGGGCTCCGGCGTGACGGCGACGCTCACCGGCGACGCCTCCTTGAACGCCCGTCCGATGGGCCGCGTGATCGACCCCCTGAGGTCCATGGGCGCGACGATCTTCGAAATGACGGAGACCCGTTCGACCTTGGGGGAAAATATCCGGCTGATCGAGGTCCGCGGGGGCGGAATTCGGGGGGGGGCGTTCAAGATCCCGATGGCCTCCGCCCAGGTGAAGAGCGCGCTTCTGCTCGCGGGCTTGATGGCGGGCAGGAAGGTGTCCGTGACGGAACCCTTGAAAAGCCGCGACCACACGGAGAGGATGCTCAAGGCCTTCGGGGCGCGGGTGAAGGTGAAGGGGCTGACCGTTACGGTCGAGCCGGTGGAGAGGCTGAAGGCCCAGCAGGTCTTTGTACCGGGGGACTTTTCCTCCGCCGCGTTCTTTCTCGTGCTGGGGCTGATCGGTGCGGGGAAGGGGCGCCTGGTCGTGCGGAATATCGGCTTGAACCCGACCCGGGTCGGGGCCCTGGAGATTCTTAAAAAAATGGGGGGCCGGATCCGCGTCCTCCGCAAGAAGACCGTCTGCGGGGAGACGGTGGGGGACCTGGAGGCGAGGCCTTCGCGGCTGAAAGCGGTGACGATCGGAGGCGGCCTCATCCCCCGTCTCATCGATGAAATCCCCATCCTGTCCGTTGCCGCAGCCGCGGCGGAGGGAAGGACCGTCATCCGTGACGCCGGGGAGCTGCGCGTCAAGGAAACCGATCGCATCGCGGCCCTCGCGGCGGAGCTTCCCCGCTTCGGCGTTTCCGTGAAGGAGCGCAAGGACGGCCTGGAGGTGACGGGCTCGCGAGGGACCCTCAAGGCGGCGGAAGGCAACAGCTACGGGGACCACCGCATCGCGATGTCACTCGCCGTTCTGGGTTCGATCGCGCCCGGAACGACGCGAATCCGGGAAACGGACTGCGTCGCCACGTCCTTTCCGAACTTCACGGCCCTGATGAGGAAAGTAGGGGCTAAAATATCGGAAACTCAGTAGTTTTCCTTTGACAATCCAGGGCGATCCGACTAATTCCGACCCCCTGCGGCGACGCAGAAATTCATTTTCTTGGAGGAATAACCCAACCGTATGGACACTGAACCCAGAACCAAAACCCCGACCTCAGGAGTCGGAACGGCCGAAGAGGATTTCGCCTCCCTTCTCGAGAAGAGCTACGTGGGCAAGAGCGAGCTCATCATGGAAGGCGAGATCGTCAAAGGCAAGGTCATCGACATCACGCACGACTCGGTCATCGTCGACTTCGGCTTCAAATCCGAAGGCACGGTGCCTCTCTCCGAGTTCGCCGGACCGGGCAACGAGGTCGGCGTCAAGGTGGGCGACGAGGTCGAAGTCTATTTGGAGAGCGCCGAATGCGAGGACGGCCTGGCCGTCCTTTCCAAGGAAAAGGCCGATGCCCTCAAGATCTGGGACCGGTTGCAGGAGGTCGTGGAGCAGGACGGGGCCATCGAGGGCGTCATCCTGAACAAGGTGAAGGGCGGTCTCTCCGTCGACATCGGCGTGAAGGCCTTCCTGCCGGCCTCGCAGATCGACGTCCGCCCGCCGACCAATCTGGACAAGCTGATCGGCCGGCGGTTCCGCTTCAAGATCCTCAAGCTCAACAAGCGCAAGGGCAACATCATCGTCTCCCGACGCTCCCTCATGGAGAAGGACCGCGACGTCGCGCGCCAGGAGATCCTGCAGAACCTGGCGGAGGGACAGACGGTTTCGGGCACGGTCAAGAACATCACCGACTACGGCGCCTTCGTGGACTTGGTGGGCGTGGACGGGCTCCTGCACATCACGGACATGACCTGGGGCCGCATCGGTCATCCGACGGAGATCCTGCAGGTGGGGCAGGACATCAAGGTCAAGGTTCTCAAGATCGATCCGGAATCCGGAAAGATTTCCCTGGGACTCAAGCAGCTCGCGGCCGATCCCTGGGAGAAGGTCCCGGAAAAGTACTACACGGGCGTGCGCGTGACGGGCAAGGTCGTCAGCCTGGCCGATTACGGCGCCTTCGTGGAGCTGGAGCAGGGCATCGAAGGTCTCGTGCACATCTCGGAGATGTCTTGGAGCCGCAAGATCAAGCACCCCTCCAAGGTGGTGAACGTGGGCGACAAGGTCGAGTGCGTGATCCTGGACGTCGACGTCGTCGCCCGTCGCATCTCCCTCGGCATGAAGCAGGTCAATCCGAATCCCTGGGACATCATCAACGAAAAATTCCCGGTCGGCACGCGCATCCGCGGTCCGGTCAAGAACGTCACCGATTTCGGTCTCTTCGTGGGACTCACTGAAGACGTGGACGGGCTGGTCCATATCTCCGACGTGTCCTGGGTGCGCCCCGCGCGCCCCTTGGGCGTGCTCTTTCCGAAAAAGTCCGAGGTGGAGGCGGTCGTCCTGTCCATCGACGCCGAGGCCGAGCGGATCTCGCTGGGCGTCAAGCAGACCGGAGAGGACCCTTGGCCCCGCATTGAACGCGAGTACGGCATCGCTTCGCGCCACAAGGGCAAGATCGTCTGGGTGGGCGACAAGGGCATGGCGGTGGAGATGGAGCCGGGCATCGAGGGCTTCGTCGGAAAGTCCGAGCTTCCCGAGGAGATGCAGGAGAACCTGCCGCAGCATTTCTCCCTCGATCAGCCGGTGGAGGCCATCGTCCATTCGGTGGATGAGAAGGAACGCCGCATCAACGTCGGTTTGGTCCTCGAAGGCGCCGAAGCGGGTAAGAAGGGGGCGTAAGTGGCTGATCGTAAGTGGGTGTATGTGACGCTCAGCGCCTTTCTGCTTCTGGGCGCCTCCTTCTTCTTTTTTCTGGGGTCCGTTTTCTCCTTGTTCGGGAGGGCCCACAAGCACGAGAAAGGCAATATCGCCGTCGTTGAGGTCCTGGGCGGGATCTTCGACGCGAAACCCGTGACGGAGGAGCTCCGCGACCTGAAAAAGGACGACCACGCCAAGGCCGTCGTCCTCCGAGTGGACTCCCCCGGGGGCAGCGTGGCGGCTTCCCAGGAGATTTTCGAGGCGGTGAAATCGGTCAAGGACGCCAAGCCCGTGGTGGTCTCGATGGGCACGGTGGCCGCGTCGGGTGGCTATTACATCGCCGCGCCGGCCAGCCGCATCGTCTCCAACGCCGGGACGATCACGGGGAGCATCGGCGTCCGGATGGACCTCATGAACGTGGAGGATCTCCTGGGCTGGGCGCGCCTCAAGGCGGTGACGCTCAAGAGCGGGGCCTTGAAGGACGTGGGCTCGCCCACCCGGCCCATGACGCCGGAGGAGCGGGAGTACCTGGAGGGGATCCTCAAGGCCATGCACGCGCAGTTCAAGACGGCCGTGGCGGAAAACCGGGGGATTGCGGCGGGGGACGTGGATGCCTTGGCCGACGGCCGCGTCTTCACGGGCGAAGAGGCCTTGAAGCTCAAGCTCGTGGACGAGCTGGGATCCTTGGACCGGGCGGTGAAGGTCGCCGCGGAACTGGCGGGGCTGAAGGAAGAGCCGGAACCCTACTACCCGGAGAAGGAGTCCGAGGATTTTCTCAAGTATCTCGTGGAGGGCGCCGTCGACCGCGTGTTCGACCGCGCGGCGTCCCTGATGTTGGAAAAATTTCGTTTCGATTATTAGAGACAGGAGGGGAAGAGTGGCCATGACTAAGAGCCAATTGGTTCAACAACTCATCAACCAAGCGTCCCACATTTCCCAAAAAGACATGAGCCTCATTGTCGACACGGTCTTTGAGAGCATGATCAAGGCCCTGGGAGACGGCGACCGGATCGAACTGAGGGGGTTCGGGACCTTCGAGGTCCGCGTGCGCGAGCCGCGTCAGGGGCGCAATCCCAAGTCCGGCTCGAAGGTGTCCCTGGGCGTCCGGAAGGTGCCCTTCTTCAAGGCAGGCAAAGAGCTGAAAGAGATGATCAATCATCCCAGGAAAGCGAACGCAAGAGGCTTAGCCTCTGGAGAGAGCGATGAAATCACGGATTAACAGATGGGGGGCTCGGGGGGAGAGCAGTATCACCCCCCGCTTCTAATGGACAGAAACCTGGCTCTTGAAATGGTGAGGGTCACGGAAGCGGCGGCGCTGGCCGCGGCGCGTCTCATGGGGCGCGGCGACAACCACGCTGCGGACCAGGCGGCCGTTGACGCCATGCGCCGGACGCTCAACTCCATCCAGTTCGAGGGGACCGTCGTCATCGGCGAGGGGGAGAGGGACGAGGCCCCCATGCTCTATATCGGCGAGAAGGTGGGGACCGGCAACGGTCCCAAGGCGGACATTGCCTTGGATCCCCTGGAAGGCACGACGCTCACCGCCAAGGGCGAACCCAACGCCCTCGCGGTCATCGCGATCGCCGAATCCGGAAAATTCCTGCACGCGCCCGACACCTACATGGACAAGATCGCCGTCGGCCCCCTGGCCAAGGGTGTGATCGACATCACGAAAGGCCCCACCTGGAATTTGAAGGAGATCGCCAAGGCCAAGGAGTGCGAGGTCCCGGACCTGACGGTCATCATTTTGGAGAGGCCCCGCCACGAGGGCCTGATCAACGAGTGCCGCGCATCGGGGGCCCGGATCCGGCTGATTCCCGACGGAGACGTCTCCGCAGCCATCGCCACCTGCTGGAAGGAGAGCGGCATCGACGTCCTCATGGGCGTCGGCGGGGCTCCCGAGGGCGTCATCGCGGCTGCCGGCATCCGCTGCCTCGGCGGCGATATGCAAGGGGTGCTGAAGCCCCGCAATCAGGACGAGATCGAGCGCGCCGAGAAGATGGGCATCGTGGACATAAACCGGGTCTACGGACTCGAGGACCTGGCCAGCGGCCAGGACGTCATGTTTGCCGCGACCGGGGTCACCAACGGGGATTTTCTTAAGGGGACGCGTTTCTTCGGCGGCGGTGCCGAGACGCACTCGGTGGTGATGCGGGCGCGCAGCGGGACGATCCGGCGCATCACGTCGGTTCATCATTTCGCCAAGAAACCAACGTACTAGCAACCTTTACGAGCCGTAGCCAGCGCTGTCCCGCGGGAAGCGGGATTGAAGGGGGGACAAGAAACATGCCTGGAGCTTCTACATCAATCGTCATGGACGTACCGGCGAAGACGATCTACGAGGTCGTCACGGACTTCGAGAGCTATCCCGAGTTCCTGCCCGACGTGAAGAAGGCCGTGGTGGCCAAGAAGGGCAAGAATCTCCAGGCAGACTTCGAGATCTCGGTCATCAAGACCATCCATTACTCCCTGGCATTTTCGCTGGTCCCGCACAAGAAGGTCACCTGGACCTTCGTCAAGGGCGATCTCTTCAAGGACAACCAGGGCGAGTGGACCTTTGAGGAGTTGAAGAAGGGGCAGACCAAGGTGACCTACAATATCGCCGTCGATTTCGGCCTTTTTGTCCCTTCAATGATCACCAACAAGCTGGTGGGACACAATCTTCCCACGATGATGAAACGGTTCAAGGAGCGGGCGGAGAGCCTGTCTTAGAGGGGCATCGATTGGGAACGCTTCGAAAGATACTCACCACGGGCGTCGGCGCCGCCCTCATGACCGAAAGCGGCCTGAGGCAGGCCCTCTCCGACATCCAGCTCACCCGCCAGGCGCGCGATTACATTTCCCGGCAGGCGTCCAAAGGCAAGGAGGAGATCACCAAGGTGCTGGCCTTCGAGCTCAAGCGTTTTCTCGAGCGCGTCAACCTTCACGACGAGATCCAAAAGGCCTTGGCCGGCATGAAGCTGGAGGTCCAGGCCACGGTGACGCTCGCTCCCCGCGAGTCGCCGCGCGATCAGAGCAAATTTACGGTGAAGAAGCTCAAGATCCGGAAGGTCTAGAGGGAAGCGGGGCCGCTTCCGCGAAGGTACTTCCCCAACGCCAGGGTCGGAAAATAATAACGGTAGCCGTGATAGCGGATGTAGAAATGCCCCGGAAATCCGGTGCCGGTGAACTCCGCTTCGTCCCAGCCCCCCTCGGCCGTCTGCCGCGACGTGAGCCACTGAATCCCACGATGCACCGAGATCGAATCGCGTTCCCCGGCTGCGAGCAGGGCCATCACCGCCCAGGACGTCTGTGAGGCCGTGGAACGGGCCAGGGGGACGTAGGTATTGCGGGCGTCCGACAGGCACGATTCCCCCCAGCCGCCGTCCTTGTTCTGAACGGATTCCAGCCACCTCACCGCCTTGCGGACATCCGACGCGCGCAGGTCACGACCGATGGCCGCGTACCCCTGCAGGACGCACCAAGTTCCGTAGATGAAGTTGACCCCCCAGCGACCCCTCCAGGCCCCGCTCGGTTCCTGGGTTTTCTGAAGAAACGAGAGGGCTTTTTGGACGGTCATGTCCGATGCCTTGTAACCGAAACCCGCCAGGAGCTCGATCATGCGGCCGGTGATGTCGGGGGTCGGCGGATCCAAACAGGCCCCGTGATCCGAGAAGGGGATTTCGTTCACCCAGTTGGAGACGTTATTCTTGTCGAAGGCCGCCCATCCCCCGTTGTCGCATTGCATGGACAGCAGCCAGGCGAGCCCGCGGGCGGTCGGACCTTCCTTTTCTTCCTTCGGAAGCCCGCACCGTTTCAAGAGATGGAGCGCCTCGATCGTATCGTCGACGTCGGGAAAAAAGTCGTTCTCGAACTCGAAGGACCAGCAGCCCCCGGCGGGGCCCCTGGGATTCTTGACCGCCCAGTCGCCGCGGAAATCCTTCACCTCCTTGGAGATCATGTAGCGGGCCGCCTTGAGGATGGAGGGATGATCGCCGGGCACGCCGGCATCCAGCAGGGCCACGGCCGCCCAGGGGGTGTCCCAATTCGGGGAGATACAGCATTGTTGATGCACATACTCGGAGGGGGCTTCGCCCCCTTCCGACGTCGCGAGGCCCGGCAAAGCCGGTTCCTCGCGCCTGCCTCCCCTATATCGGTATCGAAACTTTTCAAGGCCATTAAGGGCCTTTTGAATTGTTGGGTCACTATTGGGATAACCAAGGGCGGAGAGGGCGAGGATGCCGTACGCCATCGCGGGGTAGATGTCCTCCGTGCGCGCGATATGATCGCGCGTCCACTGTTCCGCCTTTCGCAAGGCCCGTTGTTTTCCGGGGTGAAACGGCAGTTTTTCGGTGAATTTCAGGAGCCTGTCGCATGTCAGGAAAAAATTCTCGAGGCTCCAGGTCTTTCCGGGCTTCGGAAACCGGAAGACCTTTGATCCCTCGACCAGACGCATTTCCCGGGTCTCGCTATAGAGCTCGTCCAACGAAAAGGGCAGGGGGCGGACCGGCTTGACGGCGCCGATCAGGAGCAGAGGCACGATCGAAGCGCGCGCCCAGGTGGAAAATTCGTAGATGGAGACGCCCAAGGAGGGCGGCAGGAGCATGAGCCAGGCCGGCATGGAGGGACAGGCGCTCCAGGGAATCAGTCCGAAGAGGGCCAAATGGAAGCGCGAAAAGACACGCATCTTCGTGAGCCCGCCATTGGCGATAATGAAGGACCGCGCCTTCACAAGGACGGGGTGATCGACGGGCCGCCCCGCCAACCTCAACGCGAAATAGCATTCGATCGTCGTCGAGAGATCGCTGGGGCCGTTCTTGAAGAGACTCCAAGACCCGTTTTCCAGCTGCTGTGAGAGCATGCGGCGGACGAGCCCCTCCTCGGTGTCCTTGTCCACGTCTCCGATGAAATGCATCATCTGAATGACACCCGCGCCGATCGCTTCGTTGGCCTCCAGGGTGTACCACCAATAGCCTTCCTGGGTCTGATGGTTGATCAGGAGCGCGACGGCCCTTTGAAGGGCGGTGGAGTCTCGAAGGGGAGAGGACGATGTAAGATTCGCGGCCGCCGTGTTCACCAGGGACATGGCGACGCAAGCTAGTCGGGAATTTTTGGAAAATCAAGTAGGGCCGACACAACTACGGTGCTGCTGCGCCGATCTTGTAGTCGCCCCACCTACTGGACGGCGATCGCCCCGTCGGATGAGAAGGCGAGAAGCCGGTCCGACCGGCCGAGGAGGCGGTTGGCGAAGTCCCACTCGACGTCGTCCAGATGGACGCCCGCTTCGATGAGGAGCTGGTTGAAGCGGTCACCGCCGATGTCGCCCTTGGCGATCTCGATGCAGAGGGCCCTCAAGGCCCGTTCTTCTTTCCTGATGTCTTCGACGTCTTGCATGTTTCCTCCCCCGGAAAGATGCCAAGAAAGAGACAATACCAATGGTTAAAACTTCTAATCAATTAATAGAATGTTGTAAATAGAAAAATATAATTATGCATAATTTGTTATAAATAGGGTTCACCGCCGGCCTTGTCCGGACCCTCTGACTCTGATAGTTCTGGGTCCTTCTTTATGGAAACGGTTGGCCGATACATCCTGATCCGCCGTCTCGCCACCGGCGGGATGGCGGAAATATTTCTGGCCAGGCTGGTCGGGGCCGCGGGTTTCGAGAAGGAGGTCGTCCTCAAGCGCATCCTGCCGCAGTGGTCCCGGCACCGCGATTTTGTCGCGATGCTCATCGACGAGGCGAAGATCGCCGTCCGTCTGAATCATCCCAACATCGTTCAAGTCTACGAGCTCTCCCGGGACGGGGACCTCTACACCATCTCCATGGAGTACGTCCGGGGCTGGGACTTGCGGCGTCTCATGCAGGCGGCGGCCGCCAAAAAGACGAACCTTCCGGAAGACGTCTGTCTTTATATTTTCACGCAGATCTTGGAGGGACTCGCCTATGCCCACAAATTCAACGTCATTCATCGAGACATATCCCCTCAGAACATCCTGATCTCGGAGGAAGGGACCGTCAAAATCGCGGATTTCGGAATCGCCCGCGCGGCCTCCAAGACTCACGAGACGGCGACGGGCGTTCTCAAGGGGAAGTTCGCCTACATGTCGCCGGAACAGGCGACGCCCGAAGAAAAGGGAAGGATCGACGGACGAAGCGATCTCTTTTCCTCGGCGATCGTTTTTTATGAGGCGCTGACGGGGGAAAGGCTGTTTTACCGGGGCTCCGATATCGAGACCCTCGACCGCGTCCGCCACGCGGAGGTGACGCCGTCGTCCCGCGCCTTGGAACGGATCCCCCGACCCCTCCTGACGATTCTCTTCAAGGCCCTCGAACGTGATCCGAAGGAACGCCATGCCACGGCGGCCGTCTTTCGCGATGCGCTGGCCGCTTACGCCCGTACGGCGGGATTGAAAATGGAGCGGGAACGCCTGACCGAGTGGCTCCGGACGATTTTTGCGGACGAGAAGTCAATTCCATTGCCGGATGCGGATCCGACGCGCCTCCTCACCCAGGAGACTGAACTGTTCTTGGAAGAAACTCAGACGGTGGGCGGAGAGACCCTCGTGGAAGGGTCGCAGACCCGTCTGCTCTTGGAGGATCAGAGCGCGGACGAGAGGGTCATGGACCGGTCGCCCGTCAGGAAAGGACGTCCGGTTGCGGTCTTGATCGTCGCGTCGATCGCCCTCTACTTGGCCGTCGGGCTCTGGCTGAGAATGACCCGCAAGGATCCTGTGGCGCCGCCCGAGACCCGTTCCGAGACGATGCAGGCGCTTCCATCCCCGGAAAAGACGGCCATGGTCTTGCCCGAGACGCGGCCCGCCGGTCCGCCGCCCTCGGCTTCCGATTTCGAACGCCCACCCATCGTCGCTTTGCCGGTGCAGGCGAAGGGCTATCTCAGCGTCCAGGCCGTGCCGTGGGGGACGGTGAGGGTCGACGGAGGTCGCGGCCGCGAGACGCCCGTCCGGCGCCTCCCGCTTTCGCCCGGACGCCACTCGGTGCGCGTCGCCTATGAACCCGACGGGAGTTCGGTCGCGGCGTCGATCACGGTCGTTTCGGGGAAAGAAATCGTTTGCATTGCCAAGTTTCGGGGTGGCAAGGAGTTGCGGTGCGGAAAATAAGAATTCTCGCCGTGTTGCTCGCCGTTCTCGTTCCGTTCCCCGCGCGATCCGCTGGCGAAAAGGCCGCCCTGCAGGCCTGGGCGGACCGCGTCCAGGAAGTCAAACTCGCCAACGGGCTTAAGTTCCTTCTCTATCCGCGCGGCGAGGCCCCGATCTTCACCGCCACGATCCGCTTCAAGGCCGGAGGACTGGACGAAGAGGCCGGCAAGACGGGCCTCGCGCACTTTTTGGAGCACATGGCCTTCAAGGGGACCGAACGGCTCGGCACCAAGGACTACGCAAAGGAAAAACCGATCCTGAATGAGATCGAAAAGACGGGCGAGGCGCTCGCCGCTGAATACCGGAAGGGAGGCAAGTCCGATGCCGCCAAGATCCGGACCCTTCGGGAGGATCTCAAGGGGCTTCACGACAAACTCGTCCCGCTCCTGGAAAAAGAGCAGCTCGCCAAGATGATGCTCGAGAACGGAGGCTCCGACTACAACGCGACCACCTCCAAGGACATGACGACCTATTACGTCTCACTCCCGTCGGACAAGATCCGCTTCTGGGCGGAGATCGAGTCGGAGCGCATCTTCAAACCCGTCTTTCGGGAATTCTACGAGGAAAAAGACGTCGTCCTGGAGGAGCGGCGGCTCCGCGTGGACAATGATCCGGACGGCCGTCTCTACGAGGCCTTCATCCAGACGGCGTTTCCCGAGGGACCTTATCACTCGCCCACGATCGGTTCGGCCCAGGACGTCTTGGGACTCACGGCGGGGGACCTCAGGGCCTTTTTTGAAAAATTCTACCGGCCGGAAAACATGAGCGGCGCGATCGTCGGGCGCTTCGACCCGGGCGAGGTCAAGAAAATCCTGGAGGAGACGTTCGGCCGCGTGACGTTCAATGGAAACGCCCAGCCTCCGGAGACGAGGCCCGCCGCCGCGGTCGTCCTCCAGGAAAAGGAAAGAAGGGTGAGCCTTAAACTTCAGGCCCGGCCGCGGATCCTGATCGGCTACCGCAAACCCACGCTCCCCGACGACGACGACTTTGTCTTCGACCTGATCGACCAGATCCTGGGTGACGGCCGGTCGTCGCGCTTCTACCGCAGCCTGGTGCTGGAGAAGAGGCTCGCGGCGTCGGTCTCCACATCGACGGGCATTCCCGGTTCGCGCCTCCCGAATCTCTTCATGATCGAGGTGAGCCCGTTGAACGACGGGACGTCCGGCGACGTGATCAAGGCCTTGGATGAGGAGATCGAAAAGATCAGGACCGAGGGCGTCACCGAGCGCGAGCTGACGAAGGCCAAGAACCGGCTGACCGTCGACCTGCTCTGGCAGCTGAAGACGAACGAGGGGCTCGCCTCGCAGCTCACGTACTTCGAGACGGTCGCCGGCAATTGGCGGTACCTGGCCGAGTACCTCGAAAAAATCGGCCGTTTCGGCCCGGAGGACGTCCGCCGCGTCGCCCAAAAATACCTCCAGCCTGGAAACCGCACCGTCGGGGTGCTCGAACCATGACCGAGACCGGGTACCCAGAATGGGTGGTCGAGGGAATGGTTGGAGCCGAGAGGCGGAAACCATGAAACACTTTTTGACTTTCATCCTGATCGTTGCCGCCCTGGGTTGCGCCGGCAAGCCCTCGAGCGACGGGTTCTTCGTGCCCTTGAAGCCCTCGCTGACGGTTCTCCCCAACGGCATCGAGGTCATGGTCCTGGAAGACCCCGAGTTTCCGACGCTGCAGATGCAGCTCAGCGTCCGCGGCGGGTCGGTCTACGATCCCCCCGGGCGCGAGGGCTTGGCGTCTCTCGCCATGCAGGCGGCGCGTCTGGGCGGGGCGGAGGGGCGCGACCCCGCGTCGATCGAGGAGGACCTGGAGTTCGTCGGCGCCTCCTTGGAGATGGGCGCGAGCTCCGAATACCTCTCCGCGTCCTTGAGCCTCCTGACCAAGGATGTCGATCTGGGCCTGGACATTCTCTTTGATCTCCTGCGGAAACCCGCACTGGACGCCGCGCGTTTCGGCATCGTGAAGGAGCGGATGAAGGACGCGATCCTCCGCGACGAAGAAGACCCCCTGCATCTCGCTTACCGGGAGTTCCCGGGCATGATCTACGGGTCCGCGAGCCCGTGGGGCCGGAAGGCGACCGTGGAATCCATCGGCGCCGTCACGCGCGACGACGTCGTTGCCTTCTGCCAGGCCGCGCTCAAGCCCGACCGCATCCTCATCGCCGTGTCGGGCGACGTTTCGGAAAAGGAGATCGTGGAAAAAATCCGCGGCCGGACGGAGGGCTGGCAGAAGGCCGCCGAACCCTTGCCTGGGATTCCGCCGGTGACGCCCGCGTACCTGGCCGCGTCCGCGGCGCTGCCGCGTCCGGATCTGACTCAATCGACCGTCGTGATGGGCCATCTGGGCGCGAAGCGGGACAATCCCGACAAGTTCGCCTTGATCGTCATGAATTTCATCCTGGGAGGCAGCGGTTCGCTCACGTCCCGGATGGGTGAGGAGATCCGCTCCACCGCCGGCAAGGCCTACGGCGTCTGGAGCGACTTCGGCTTCGGCCGGGACTTGGGGATCTTCCGGACGGTCGCGCAAACGGCCTTGGAGAACACCGGTTGGGTCATCCATAAGATGAAGGAAATGGTCACCGCCTTGGCCCAAGACGGCGGCGTGACGCCGGAGGAGACGTCGGCGGCGAAGCGGGCGATCTTGCGGGGCCTCGTCTTCGACTTTGAGACGCGGTTCGCCCAGGTCAGGGAGCAGGCGCGGTTCCGTCTCTGGGGCTACCCCGATGACTATCTTGTCCGTTTCCAGAAGGGGATCGCCGCCGTGACCCCCGAAGACGTGCTCCGCGTGGCCAAGCAGTACCTGCACCCGGAGGGCCTGAAGGTCCTCGTCGTCACGGACGGAAAGACGGCGGAAACCTTGGGAATGCCCGTGGAGAAGAAGACACAATGAAGGACAGGATTCGGGAGATCGTGAAAAGGGCCGCGGCGCCGTTTGCGCCCTTGCCGGAGTTTGAGATCGAGCGGCCCAAGGTGAGGGCTCACGGCGAGCTGTCGACCAACCTCGCCATG
>DATIGE010000081.1 GCA_035454885.1 bacterium | reverse complement strand
CTGATCGTACGCCATGAACTTCGCCTTCCCCTTCGCCGCCAGCACCTTCGTGATCGCCGCCGTCAATGTCGTCTTCCCGTGGTCCACGTGCCCGATCGTCCCAACGTTCACGTGCGGCTTCGTTCGCTCGAATTTTTCTTTTGCCATAAGCCCTCCCGTTATCGTCCTTGCGACTTGGCGATGATTTCTTCCGCGATATTCTTAGGAACCGCTTCGTAATGCGAAAATTCCATCGTAAAAATGGCCCGTCCCTGGGTCATGGACCGCAGGTCGGTGGCATAACCGAACATGCGCGCGAGCGGAACCTCCGCATCAATGACCTGGGCGCCCAACCGAATCTCGGAATGAAGGATCTTGCCGCGCCGCGCGTTCAAATCCCCATGGACCGCGCCCAGATATTCCTCGGGGGCGGTCACCTCCAACTTCATGATGGGCTCCAGGAGAATGACGCCTGCTTTTTTGGCGGCTTCCTTGAAGCCGATGGCGCCCGCAAGCCGAAAGGCGATCTCGGAGGAATCGACTTCGTGAAAGGAACCATCGAAGAGGCTGGCCGAGACGTCGACCATGGGATAGCCGGCCAGAACACCGGTCTCCATGACTTCCTCAATCCCTTTTCTCACGGCCGGAATGAATTCTTTGGGAATCGCCCCGCCCACGATGTCGTCGACAAACTCAAATCCCGCTCCGCGCTCGCGCGGTGAGACGCGCAGCCAAACATGACCGAATTGGCCGCGGCCGCCCGTTTGACGGATATACTTGCCTTCCGACTCCGCCGAGGATTGAAGGGCCTCGCGGTAGGCCACCTGGGGCTTGCCGACATTCGCTCCGACCTTGAACTCGCGCATCAGCCGGTCGACGATGATTTCCAAATGGAGCTCGCCCATCCCGGAAATGATCGTCTGGGCCGTCTCGGGATCCACCTTGACCCGGAAAGAAGGATCCTCCGCGGCCAGCTTGGCGAGAGACCCCGAAAGTTTGTCCTGATCGGCCTTGGTCTTGGGCTCGATCGCCACTGAAATGACCGGATTCGGAAACTCCATGGACTCAAGGACGATCGGGTGATTCTCCTGACAGAGCGTGTCCCCCGTCACCGCGTGCTTCAACCCCACGACGGCCACGATGTCTCCCGCGCCGGCCCTCTCAACCTCTTCACGCTTGTTGGCATGCATCCGGAGGAGCCGGCTCACACGTTCCTTCCGGCCTTTCCCTGAATTGTAAACGTAGCTCCCGGCCTGCAATTCCCCCGAGTAGACGCGGACATAAGTCAGCGTTCCGACGAAAGGATCCGTGATGATCTTGAAGGCCAATCCCGCGAACGGCGCCGCGGGGTCCGCCTTGAGGGTCAACACCTTCTCCTTGTGGCCGGGCACCCATCCCTGGACGGCCGCGACATCGAGCGGAGACGGAAGAAACCGCGTGACACCATCGAGCAGGGGCTGCACGCCCTTGTTCTTGAAGGCCGAACCGCAGAACACCGGGGTGATCTTCATGGCGATCGTGGACCGCCGGGCCGCTCCGAGAATGTCCCCGGGCTGAATCGGGGTCCCATTCAGATACATCGACATCAAGACCTCGTCATGAGAACTGATCTCCTCGACCATTTTTTCCCGGTAGTCTTCGGCCAGCTTCCGAAGGTCTTGGGGCAAGTCTTCAACCGACACGTCGAGCCCCTGGGAGTCTTCCCCGAAATAGAGGGCCTTCATGGCGACCAGGTCGATGACCCCCCGAAAGGAATCCTCGGCGCCGATCGGAAGAGTGAACGGTACGGGATTGGCGCCCAAGCGGCTTCTCATCGAATCGACGCATTTGAAGAAATCCGCTCCGACGCGGTCCATCTTGTTGACGAAGGCGATGCGTGGAACGCCGTAACGATTCGCCTGCCGCCAGACGGTTTCGGACTGCGGCTGAACGCCGGCGACACCGCAGAACACGCCGACGGCGCCGTCTAAAACCCGGAGGGAGCGCTCAACCTCGATGGTGAAATCCACGTGGCCGGGCGTATCGATGATGTTGATGCAATGCCCCTTCCAGTAGCAGGTTGTCGCCGCGGACGTGATCGTAATGCCCCGTTCCTGCTCCTGAGGCATCCAATCCATGGTGGCCGTGCCTTCATCCACCTCACCGATCTTATGCGTAATGCCGGTGTAAAAGAGGATGCGCTCGGTGGTCGTCGTCTTGCCCGCATCGATGTGGGCAATGATCCCGATGTTCCGCGTCTTCTCGAGTTGTAACGACTCACGTGCCATAAAAAAACCAACCTCCCCTCACCCCTCCTTATGACGGAGGGGAATGGGGAGGTCCAATTTACCATCGATAATGCGCGAAGGCCCGGTTGGCTTCGGCCATCCGGTGAACGTCCTCGCGTTTCTTGATCGAACCACCGCGCTTCTGCTGGGCATCCAGGATCTCGCCCGCCAGCTTCTCTTCCATGGACTTTTCACCCCGCTCGCGTGCGAACAGGACCAGCCAGCGCAACCCCAGGGAAACCCTGCGCTCCGAGCGAACTTCCATGGGCACCTGGTAGGTAGCGCCGCCAACACGGCGGGACCGGACCTCCAGCAGAGGCTTGATGTTTTCGAGGGCCTCCTTGAAGATCTTCAGGGGGTCGTCCTTGGACTTTTCGCTGATCAAGTTGAAGGCATGATAGACGACGGATTCCGCCGCCGGCTTCTTGCCGTCCAGCATGATCTTGTTCACGAGCTTGGAGACGAGCTTGTCCTTATACTTGGGATCCGGCAGGATTTCGCGTCTGGATGGGGGTCCTTTTCTCGACATAAATTTTCCTACTTCGGCCTCTTGGCCCCGTACTTGGACCGGCTCTTGCGGCGCTTCTCGACGCCGGAGGCGTCCAGAGATCCGCGGACCATGTGATAGCGCACGCCAGGCAGATCCTTGACACGCCCCCCGCGCACGAGCACGACCGAGTGCTCTTGGAGGTTGTGCCCTTCGCCCGGGATATAGGCGGTGACCTCGATCCCGTTGGTGAGGCGCACGCGCGCGACCTTTCTGAGGGCCGAGTTCGGCTTCTTAGGCGTCGTCGTGTAGACGCGCACGCAGACCCCGCGCTTCTGGGGCGATCCCATCAGGGCGGGCGCGGTCGTCTTCCACCGCGGCTTTTGTCGTCCCTCTCGGACCAGTTGGTTAATCGTTGGCATACAATTCACTATCCCTTTGAAATCTCGCGGGTTTTAGCCCGGTTACCCCTTCTCGATAAAAAGGTCGCTTTTACTATCAGAAGCCCCTTGTCACTGTCAATGAAATCACACCGCTGGGAGGCTAGGCGGTCGCGCCTCTCACCATCTCCATCCCGGCGCCTTCCTCCTTGACCTCGATTTTCAGCTCCTTATACCGGCCCAAGCCCGTACCCGCCGGAATCAAGCGGCCCATGATCACGTTTTCCTTCAATCCCCTCAGATAATCGACCCGGCCCGAAACGGCGGCCTCGGTCAACACGCGCGTCGTTTCCTGGAAGGAAGCCGCCGAGATGAAGCTCTCGGTCGACAGGGATGCCTTCGTGATCCCGAGAAGCAGGGGCTCGCCGGCGGCCGGTTGTCCGCCCTTCTTCCGGACGCGCTCATTCTCTTCGTCAAAGACATGGCGATCCGCCTGTTCGTCGGCCAGGAACATCGTGTCCCCCGGATCCGAAATGCGGACCTTGCGCAGCATCTGCCGGACGATCGCCTCGATGTGCTTGTCGTTGATCTTGACGCCTTGCAGACGGTAGACTTCTTGGATTTCGTCGACGAGATACTTCGCCAGGGCCTTGACCCCGAGCACCTTCAGGATGTCGTGAGGATTCGCGGCGCCGTCCATGAGCGGCTCGCCGGCGCGGACGAAATCGCCCTCGTGGACGCCGATGTGCTTGCCGCGCGGGATCAGGTATTCCATCGGCTCTCCCACCTCCGGCTTCACGATGACCTTGCGCTTGCCCTTCGTGTCCTTGCCGAACGTCACATGACCGTCGATCTCGCTGATGATCGCGGTTTCCTTGGGCTTGCGGGCCTCGAAGAGCTCCGCCACGCGGGGCAGACCGCCGGTGATGTCCTTGGTCTTCGTCGTTTCACGCGGTATCTTGGAGAGGATGTCTCCGGCCTCGAGGGTTTGGCCTTCGGATACGGTGATATTGGCGCCGACCGGCAAGAGATAGCGCGCCTCGCGCTCGCTCCCCGGAATCTTGAGGGTCTTTCCGTGGCTGTCTTTGATCGAAACGCGGGGCCGCAGGTTCGGATCCTTTGAGATGGTGATGACCTTGCGGGAGAGGCCGGTCACCTCGTCCACCTGTTCTTGCATGGAAACGCCTTCCAAGACATCCCCGAACTTCACCGTGCCTCCCACCTCGGTCAAGATGGGCGTCGTGTACGGATCCCATTCGGCGAGCATCGCGCCTTTCTTGACCTTCTGACCGTCCTTGACGAGCAGTTTGGCGCCGTAAATGACCTGATATTTCTCGCGCTCGCGTCCTTCGTCGTCCATGAGGGCGATCTCGCCGTTCCGGTTCATGACGGTGAGCCCCTTCTCCTTGTTCACGACGGTCTTGAGATTGTGGAACTTCACGACGCCCTCGCTGCGCGCCTCCAGGGAGCTTTGCTCGACGCGCCGGGACGCCGCGCCGCCGATGTGGAAGGTCCGCATCGTGAGCTGAGTTCCAGGCTCGCCGATGGATTGGGCGGCGATGACGCCGACCGCCTCGCCGATGTTCACCATATGCCCCCGGGATAGGTCGCGACCGTAGCACTTGATGCAAACGCCGCGCCGGCTCACGCACGTGAGAACGGAACGGATCCTGACCTTTTCCAGTCCCGAATTTTCGACGCGCGCCAAATGCTCTTCCCGGATCTCTTCGCCGGCCGGAACGAGCATCTGGCCCGTGAACGGGTCCTTGATGTCTTCCAGGGCGACGCGTCCCAGAATGCGCGTTCCCATGGGCTCGATGATCTCGCCGCCCTCGACCAGGGCCCCGACCTCGATGCCGTCGACGGTCTCGCAGTCCTTTTCGAGAATCGTCACGTCCTGGGCGACGTCCACGAGGCGTCTCGTCAGATAACCGGAGTTGGCGGTTTTGAGCGCCGTATCGGCCAACCCCTTCCGCGCCCCGTGAGTGGAAATGAAGTACTGGAGGACGGTCAATCCCTCCCGGAAATTCGCCGTGATCGGCGTCTCGATGATTTCGCCGGAGGGTTTCGCCATCAATCCGCGCATGCCGGCCAGCTGACGCATCTGCTGGGCGGAACCTCTCGCTCCCGAGTCGGCCATGATGAAGATCGGGTTGAAGCTCAAGATCTCCTTCTTCTCGCCCTTTTCCCCTTCGATCACCTCGCGCG
The DNA here is from genome assembly GCA_035454885.1 of bacterium. Classification (NCBI taxonomy): domain Bacteria; species bacterium. Next base: position 9,915 of record DATIGE010000081.1, on the reverse strand, counting down.
ACATTTCGTTCAACATTTCGCGGGCGACCTCCTCGGTCGTCTGCGCCCAGATGTCGATGACTTTATTGTACTTTTCGCCTGAGGTGATGAGGCCGTCTTGATACTGGCTCTCGATGTCCCGGACTTCCTTATAGGCCCCGTCCAGGAGCTTCTGTTTGCCGGTCGGAATTTTCATGTCGCCGATCGACACGGAAATTCCGGCCTTCGCGGCCTGACGGTATCCGACGTCCTTCAGGTGGTCCGCCAAGAGCACGGTGGCCTTGTTGCCGGAGCGGCGGTAGCAATCCTCGATCAGGTCGGCGATGGACTTCTTGTCCATGACCTTGTTGATCATGTCGAAGGACATTTCCTCCGGAATGATTTCAAAGAGCAGGACGCGGCCGACGGTCGTGTCATAGCGCTTCCCGTTGATGCGGGCCTTGATCTTGGCGTGGAGATCCACTTCGCCGGCGTCATAGGCGATGCGCACCTCGTCCTGCGAGGAGAAGATTTTCCCTTCGCCGCGCGCGAAGGGGACTTCGCGCGTCATGTAATAGATGCCCAGAACCATGTCCTGGGACGGCACGATGATCGGCTTCCCGCTCGCCGGGGAGAGGATGTTGTTGGTGCTCATCATGAGAACCCGGGCCTCGATCTGCGCCTCCACGGCCAGAGGCACGTGAACGGCCATCTGGTCTCCGTCGAAATCGGCGTTGAAGGCCGTACAGACGAGCGGATGCAGCTGGATGGCCTTTCCCTCGATCAGGATCGGCTCGAAGGCCTGAATGCCCAACCGGTGCAGCGTGGGGGCGCGGTTCAGGAGGATCGGATGCTCTTGAATGACCTCTTCCAGCACGTCCCAAACCTCGGGGCGCTCCTTTTCGACCATCTTCTTGGCGCCCTTGATGGTCGAGACGAACCCCTTCTCCTCCAGCTTTTGGTAGATGAACGGCTTGAAGAGTTCGAGGGCCATGATCTTGGGGAGACCGGCCTGATGCAGACGGAGCTCGGGACCCACGACGATGACGGATCGGCCGGAATAGTCGACGCGCTTTCCGAGCAGATTTTGGCGGAAACGGCCTTGTTTGCCCTTCAGCATGTCGGAGAGGGAGCGCAAGGGGCGCTTGTTCGGGCCGGTGAAGACTTTGCCGCGCCGGCCGTTGTCGAAGAGGGCGTCGACGGCCTCCTGCAGCATCCTCTTCTCGTTCCGGATGATGATGTCCGGGGCGTTCAACTCCATCAGCCTCTTCAAACGGTTGTTCCGGTTGATGACGCGGCGGTAGAGGTCGTTCAGGTCGGACGTGGCAAAACGGCCGCCGTCCAGGGGGACCAGAGGCCTCAAGTCGGGCGGCAGGACGGGAATCACCTCCATCATGAGGCATTCGGGCTTGTTGCCCGAGTCGATAAAGGACTCGACGAGTTTGAGCCGCCGGGCCACCTTCTTTTTGGTCGCCTCCGACTTGGTGGCCCCCAGCTCCTTGCGCAGTTTTTTGGTCAAATCCTGAAGATCGATCTTCCTCAAGAGATCCCGCACGACCTCGCCCCCGATGCCCGCGCTGAATTTGTTGGCGAAGTCCGAGCGGAGCTTCTGGTACTTGGACTCGGGAACGACCTCCCCTTCCTTGAGTTCGGTATTGCCCGGGTCGGTGACGACGTAGGATTCGCAGTAGAGGACCTTTTCCAGGTCCTTGAGCGTCATGTCGAGAATCGTCCCGAGGCGGGACGGCAGGCTCTTCAAGAACCAGATGTGGGCGACCGGGGTCGCCAGGGTGATGTGCCCCATGCGCTCGCGGCGGACGCGGGACGAAATGACCTCGACCCCGCACTTTTCGCAGACGATCCCGCGGTGCTTCATGCGCTTGTACTTGCCGCAATTGCACTCGAAGTCCTTCACCGGGCCGAAGATCTTCGCGCAGAAAAGGCCGTCCCGTTCCGGCTTGAAGGTCCGGTAGTTGATCGTCTCGGGCTTTTTGACCTCGCCGTGGCTCCACTCCCGGATCTTATCCGGGGAGGCGATGGTGACGCGCACGCCCTTGTAGACGAAGGGATCCTTGGGTTTTTCGAAAAAGCTGAAGATATCCGTCATAGTTTTATCCTGTTATTCGGGCATTTCTTCCAAAAGATCGACGTTGAGACCAAGCGCCTGCAGTTCCTTCGTCAAAACCTTAAAGGACTCCGGAAGCCCGGGCTCGAATCCTTTTTCGCCCTTCACGATCATTTCATACATCCGGGTCCGGCCGATGACGTCGTCGGACTTGACGGTCAGGAACTCCTGTAGCGTAAAGGCCGCTCCATAGGCCTCCATCGCCCAGACTTCCATTTCTCCCAACCGTTGCCCGCCGAACTGGGCCTTGCCGCCGAGGGGCTGCTGGGTGACGAGCGAATAGGGGCCGATCGACCGCGCGTGGATCTTGTCGTCGACCAGGTGGTGCAGCTTGAGGACGTACATGACGCCGACGGTCACGTTGTGATCGAAGGCGTCGCCCGTGCGGCCGTCGAAGAGAACCGTCTGGCCGGTGGCCGGCAATTGCGCGATCCCCAGGGCTTCCTGGATTTCCTCCTCCTTCGCTCCGTCGAAGACGGGCGTCGCCAGGTGAACGCCGTTCCGGAGGACGGCGGCGAAGCGCTTCATCTCCTTTTCCGACATGTCGTCGAGCGCCTCGTCGAACTTCTTGGAGGAGTAGACCTTCCGTAAAATGGACTTGAGGGCTTCCTTGCTGTAGCCGGTGTCCAGCATTTCGCCGATCTTCTCGCCCATGCCCCGGGCCGCCCATCCCAGATGGGTTTCCAGAATCTGGCCCACGTTCATGCGGGACGGAACGCCCAGCGGGTTGAGAACGAGATCCACCGGAGTCCCGTCGGCGAGATACGGCATGTCCTCGGCGGGAAGGATCCGGGAGATGACGCCCTTGTTCCCGTGGCGCCCGGCCATCTTGTCGCCAACCGCCATCTTCCGCTTGATGGCCACGTAGACCTTGACGATCTTGATGACGCCCGGGGGAAGCTCGTCCCCCTTGTGGAGCTTGGAGACCTTCTGGTCGAACACCATCTTGACCAGCTCTTCCTGCTCTTCGAGGGTTTCGAGCATTTCGGCGACCTGCTCCTCGGCGTCCTCGTCCCCGATGCTGATCTCCGACCACTTGTCGTAAGGGATCGATTCGAGAACGGCGTCGGTGATCACCTTGCCCTTGGCGAGGAGGACCTTGTCGGTTTCCTCGTCCACGATCTTGGAGGTGGCCGCCTTGCCGACCAGCAGGGCCTTGAGCTTTTTCCTCATGCCCTCGCGGATGGCGCGAACCTCCTCCTCCCGGTCCTTCACGAACTTCTGCGTTTCCTTGTCCTGGATCTCCTTGGCCCGCTCGTCCAGGTCGGACCCTTCGCGGGAGAAGACCTGGGTGTTGATGACGGTGCCGAAGACGCCGGGGGGAACGCGCTGGGAGGTGTCCTTCACGTTGCCCGCCTTCTCGCCGAAGATCGCTCGAAGGAGCTTTTCCTCGGGAGAGAGCTGGGTCTCGCCCTGCGGCGTGATCTTGCCGACCAAAATATCGCCCGGCTTCACTTCGGCGCCGATGCGCACGATGCCGCCCTCGTCCAAATTGGCCAGGGCCTCGTCGCCCAGGTTCGGGATATCGCGCGTCATCTCTTCCTTGCCCAGCTTCGTGTCGCGGGCGACGCACTCAAACTCCTCGATGTGGATCGATGTGAAGACATCGTCCTTGACCAGACGTTCCGAGACCAGGATCGAATCCTCGAAGTTGTAGCCGCCCCAAGGCATGAAGGCGACGAGCACGTTCTGGCCCAGGGCCAGCTCCCCCAGTTCGGTCGCGGGACCGTCCGCGATCACGTCCCCGGCCTTGACCCGGTCGCCCTTCCGGACGATCGGTTTCTGATTCAGGCAGGTGTTCTGGTTGGACCGCTGGTACTTGGTGAGGTCGTAGACGTCGATCTCGGACTCGCCCGCCTTGCGGTTCACCTTGTCGGGCTTGACCACGATGCGCATCGCGTCGACCGAAGCCACCGAGCCGTCCCGGCGGGCGATCGCGGTCACGCCCGAGTCCCGGGCGACGATCCTCTCGAGACCGGTGCCGACCAGCGGCGCGGACGTCTTGATGAGGGGAACCGCCTGGCGCTGCATGTTGGATCCCATGAGGGCGCGGTTGGCGTCGTCGTGCTCGAGAAAGGGGATCAAACCCGCCGCGACGCTGACGAGCTGGTTGGGGGACACGTCCATCAGCTGGATCTCGGAGGGCGGCATCATCATGAATTCGCCCGTCTTGCGGCAGGAGACCAGGTCCGAGGTGAAATGCCCCTTCTTGTCCATGGCGGCGTTGGCCTGGGCGATGGTGTATTTTTCCTCTTCCAACGCCGAGAGATACACTACCTCCTGCGTGACGCGGCCGCTCTCGACCTTGCGATAGGGTGTCTCGATGAAACCGTACTCGTTCACGCGCGCGTAGGAGGACAACGACGCGATGAGGCCGATGTTCGGTCCTTCGGGCGTCTCAATCGGGCAGATCCGTCCGTAGTGCGTGGCGTGGACGTCGCGCACCTCGAAGCCGGCACGCTCGCGCGTGAGGCCGCCGGGCCCCAGGGCCGAAAGGCGGCGCTTGTGCGTGATTTCGGACAACGGGTTCGTCTGGTCCATGAACTGCGAGAGCTGCGACGATCCGAAAAACTCCTTGATGACGGCGCTGACCGGTTTGGGATTGATGAGGTCGTGCGGCATGAGGGTCTCGACGTCCTGGAGGCTCATGCGCTCCTTGACCGCCCGCTCCATGCGGACGAGCCCGATCCGGTACTGGTTTTCCAAGAGCTCGCCCACCGATCTCACGCGCCGGTTGCCCAGGTGGTCGATGTCGTCGATCTGGCCTTTTCCGTCCTTGAGGTTGCAGAGGTACTTCACGCATTCCAGGATGTCTTCCTTCCTCAGGGTCGTCACCTCGACGGGAACCTCGAAATTGAACTTGTGGTTGATCTTCAGCCGGCCGACCCGCGACAGGTCGTACTTTTCGGGATTGAAGAAGAGGTTGTCGAAGAATTTGCGGGCCGAATCCGGCGTCGGCGGATCGCCCGGGCGCAGGCGCTTGTAGATCTCCATCAGGGCTTCTTCCTGCGTGGCGATCTTGTCGATCGTGATCGTGTTGCGGATGTAGGGCCCGACGTTGAGATGATCGATGTAGAGGAGGTTGACGTGGTCGACCTTGCGCTTGCGGATCTCTTCGAGTTTTTCCTCGGTCAAGGCCTCGCCGCAGGCCAGCACGACCTCTCCGGTCCCCTTGTCGACGACGTCATGGGCCGAGACCCTCCCGATGATCTCCTCATCCTCGATGGGGATCTCCTTGATCCTGGCGGCGACGAGCTTCTCGACGATCACGCGGTTGAACTTCTTGCCGCCCTTGATGAGGACGTCGCCCGTCTTGGGGTTCTTAATGTCCTTGAACGCCCGCTGGTAGCGCAGCAGCTCGGGCACGACGTTCTTGTGGATCTTGTTGCCTTCGAACGTCACCTTTTCGCTCTGATAAAAATAGTTGAGCAGGTCTTCGACCGAATAGCCCAGGGCCTTCAGCAGGACGGTCGCGGGGATCTTCCGACGCCGGTCGATGCGGACATAGAGGATGTCCTTGGGATCGAACTCGAAATCCAGCCAGGAGCCGCGGTACGGGATGATGCGGGACGAATAGAGGAGTTTGCCCGAGGCGTGCGTCTTGCCTTTGTCGTGCTCGAAGAAGATGCCGGGGGAGCGGTGCAGCTGGGCCACGACCACGCGCTCGGTCCCGTTGATGATGAACGTCCCCGTTTCCGTCATCAGGGGGATTTCTCCGAAGTAAACCTCCTGCTCCTTCACGTCACGGATGGATTGGGCGCCGGTCTCGGCATCCACGTCCCACACGACCAGGCGGACGACGACGCGCATCGGCGCGGCGTAGGTCATGCCGCGCTGGCGGCATTCCGGAACGTCGTACTTGGGCTTGTCGAGGTGGTAATTGACGAACTCGAGTGAGGCCGTGTTGTTGAAATCGCGGATCGGAAAAACGCTCTTAAAGACGTTTTGCAGACCGCCCAGGCCCTTCTTTTCCGGGTCTTGGATGGACTGGAGAAAGTCACGATAGGATTTTTTCTGCATCTCGATGAGATTCGGTATGGGGATGATCTCATCGATCTTGGCGTAGCTTTTGCGCGAAATCCTGTCGTGAATGGTGATCGTCACAAGAGGCCTCCTCAATCAAAAGGGAAAGACCGGAAAGGACGCAAGTCCTCCCCGGTTCCCAAAAACGGGTCTTGGTTCTGACGTTCGCCGGCCAAGCCGGCGAGCCCGGCGAAGCCAGCAGCTGCCTGCTGGACCCCGCCCCTACTTGATCTCGACCTTGCCGCCCGCCTTTTCCAGAGTCTCCTTGAACTTCTGGGCGTCTTCCTTCGACACGCCCTCCTTCAAGGTCTTCGGGGCGGCTTCGACCAGATCCTTCGCCTCCTTGAGACCCAGACCCGTCAATGCGCGCACTTCCTTGATGACGTTGATCTTGTTGTCTCCGGCGGCGGCGAGGACGACGGTGAACTCGGTTTTCTCTTCAACCGCCGCGCCGGCCGCTCCTCCGGCCGCTCCGGCGACCACCATGGGCGCCGCGGCCGAAACGCCGAAGACCTGCTCGAGTTCCTTGACGAGCTCGGCCACTTCGAGAAGCGGCATCGCCTTGAGGGATTCCACGATGTCCGCACGACTTGCTGTTGCCATAACTGCCTCCTTAGAAATTCAATTATTGTTTCTTTTCCGAGATGGCCTTGAGCGCCAGGGCCAACTTCTGCGGGACCGCCTGCAGCACGCGCACCAAATTCGTGGCGGGGGCCTGCAACGTACCCAAAAACTTCGCGTACAATTCCTCTTTGGACGGCAGCTTCGAAAGGGCCTCGATCCCCTTCACGTCCAGAAGCCTCCCGCCCATGACGCCCGCCTTCACCTTGAAGGCCGGGAAGGTCTCCGCGTACTTGGTCACCACCTTGGAGAGGATCACGGGATCCTGATCGCTCGAGGCCACGCCGATAGGCCCCTTCAAATGACTTTCGAGAGCGGCCCAGTCGGTGCCCGCGATCGCCCGCTTGACGAACCGGTTCTTGATGACCTTGAAGCTCCCGGCGTTCTTCTTGAGCTCACGCCGGATCTCGGTGAGCTCGGAAACCTTGAGGCCCCGGTACTCCGCGATGATGATCGCCTTGGCGGCCTTCAACTTTTCCGAAAGGCCTTCGATGAGGACAGCCTTCTCGCTCTTTCTCATAAAAACACCCTTCTATTCGGCGATGGTCTGCAGATCGCCCGTATCGAGCTTGATCCCGGGCCCCATCGTCGTCGAGACCGTCACGCTGCGCAGGTAAGTCCCCTTGGAGGTCGAGGGTTTGGCCCGCAGGATCGACTCCAAGAGGGCCACGATGTTGTCCTTGAGCTTGTCCTTGCCGAAGGAAGCCTTGCCGACGGGGACGTGAACGTTCGAGCCCTTGTCCACCTTATATTCCACCTGGCCGGCCTTGACGTCCTTGACCGCCTTGGCCAAATCGAAGGTGACCGTTCCCAGCTTGGGATTCGGCATCAATCCCCGGGGCCCCAGGACCTTGCCGAGACGGCTCACCACGCCCATCATGTCGGGGGTCGCGATCGCCTTGTCGAACTCGAGCCACCCCTTGTCGATCTTCTCGATCAAATCCTCGGCCCCGACCTCGTCCGCTCCGGCCTCCCTGGCTTCCTTCTGCTTGTCGCCCTTGGCGAACACGACGACGCGGATCTTCTTGCCCAAACCGTGCGGCAGGGCCGCGATGCCGCGCACCATCTGATCGCCTTGCTTCGGATCGACTCCCAAACGCACGGCCACATCGACCGTCTCGTCCCACTTGGCGCACTTGGTTTCACCCAACAAACCCAAGGCGTCGTCCAAACGGTAACGCTTCGTCCGATCCACCTTGGCCAACGCCGTTTTATATTTTTTTCCAGGCATACCTTATAAGAAGGGCGAACACGGGGTTCGCCCCTACCCCTTTATATCGACCCCCATGCTGCGCGCCGTGCCCTCGACCGTCCGCATGGCGGCTTCCAGGGAGTTGACGTTCAAATCCGTCATTTTCTGCTTTGCGATCTCCGTCACCTGCGCCTTGCTCAAGGCCCCCACCTTTTCCCGGTTCGGGTTGGAGGACCCTTTGGCCAGTCCGATCGCCTTCTTGATCAAAATCGAGACCGGCGGGGTCTTCATGATGAAGGTGAAGGAACGATCCTGATAGACGGTGAGAATGACGGGTATGATCAGGCCCTGCTCCGTCTTCTGGGTCTTGGCGTTGAATTGCTTGCAAAACTCCATGATATTCACGCCGTGCTGACCCAAGGCGGGACCGATGGGAGGGGCCGGATTGGCTTGTCCCGCGGGCACTTGCAGCTTGACTTGGGCCTGAATTTTCTTCGGTGGTGCCATAGAAAAATCTCTTTAAAATCAAAGGTCGCGCTTTAAAGCATAGTCTTTAATTCTTTTCAACCTGAATAAAATCCAGTTCGACCGGCGTCGAGCGGCCGAAAATACTGACCAGAACCTTGACCTTGCCCTTCTCCGGCTTCACGTCGTCGACGATCCCGTTGAAATTCGTGAAAGGCCCGTCGATCACCCGTACGCTCTCGCCCTTTTCAAAGGTCACCTTCGGCTTCGGCCGGAGCGTCCCTTCGCTGATCTGCCGGGTGATCCTTTGCACCTCTTCGTCGGGCACGACCGGTGGTGTCTTCGTGCCGCCGACGAAGCCCGTCACCTTGGGAACGCTCTTGATCAGGTGCCAAGTTTCGTCGTCGAGCTCCATCCTCACGAGGAGGTACCCGGGGAATATCTTGCGGGAGGTGGTCTTCTTCACGCCCTTTTTCATCTCGACCACGCTCTCGGAAGGGATCAGCACCTCGGTGATGACCCCCTGCTTGCCCATGGCCTTGACCTTCTCCTCCAAGGCCTTCTTGGCCTTTTGCTCGAAACCCGAGTAGGTGTGAACGACATACCAATGTTGCGCCATACGAACAAATCTCCCGAATCTTTGACTGCTAGAACGCCAGTAGCCCCTTCATCGCCATCCGCCAAATCTGGTCGATGACAAACAGGATCGCCGTCGCGATGCCGATGAGGACAATCACGACGCCCGCCGAAGAGACAGTCTCTTTCCGCACCGGCCAGGTGACTTTGGACAATTCCAAAACCACTTCATTGAAGAAAACATTCGCCCTTTGGTAGCGGCGCCCCCACAAGGCCAGACCGGCGACGGCTGCAAATGCCAAAATCTGCGCCGGCTCCAGCGGCCAATCCTCATTGACCGGCAGTCTCGCCAATCCCCAAAGCGACCCCAAAAGCTGGTTCAGGAACAAGAAACCCAGCACAGCGGCCACCAACAAGCCCAGATTGACCCATTTCTGCGTCTGCATCATCGAAGAACCTCAACCTCGTTTCGTCCCATCCTGCCTCCTCAGCAGGGGAGACAGGATTCGAACCTGCGACCCCCGGTTTTGGAGACCGGTGCTCTACCAACTGAGCTACTCCCCTACAGGGGAGGCAGGATTCGCACCGGCGACTACTTGGTCTCCTTGTGCGGCGTGTGCTTCCGGCAGAACCGGCAGAACTTCTTCATCTCCAGCTTGCCCTGGGTCTTCGTGCGGTTCTTGGTCGTCGAGTAATTCCGGCGCTTGCATTCGCCGCATTCCATTTGGATAATTGTGCGCATAAACTCCTCTGCGGGCGATCACAAGGATCGCCCCTACATCATTCAATGACCTCCGCCACGACGCCGGCCCCGACGGTATGCCCGCCTTCCCGGATCGCGAACCTCAGCTCCTTGTCCATCGCGATCGGCGTGATCAGCTCCACTTCCATCGTCACTCGGTCCCCGGGCATCACCATCTCCACTCCCGCGGGCAACGTGCACACGCCCGTCACG
>DATIGE010000080.1 GCA_035454885.1 bacterium | reverse complement strand
ACGGGAACACGGTCACCGAGGGCTGTGAGTACGGCCAGACGTCCTGCACCGTCTGCGCGGCGGATTGCACCGAGCAGCCCGGCGAAACGTCCTACTGCGGGGATGGAGTCACCGACTCGACGAACGGAGAGCAATGCGACGATGGGGGGATCCAGCCTGGCGATGGATGCGATGCGAACTGCAAGAATGAAGAGTCAACGGACTGCGGCAACCTGAGCCTGGACAACGGCGAACAGTGCGAGTGCCAGGACAAGAGCGTGAATTGCGATATCGGGATCGCCACGGTGGGTACGGGTTGTGAGCAAGGATCCACGATTTGCGACAAGTGCCAGTGCGTCGGCGGAAAATAGGGGACATCCCCGGAGACGGCTGCGATTCGTTTTGCCTGATCGAAGTCGGATTGCCGGGCGGCCTCTAGACACGGCGGAAGAAGTTGGGGGTCTACTCGAAACGGTTCGCGGCGATGTCCCCCGCGCCGGCGGGATCGACCTGGAACACGGCGATCGCGTCCTCCAAAAAGTCGAAGGCGGCCGCGCCGATCACGGTGGGTGCGCCGGCGTCCTCGATCGGGACCTCCGTTCCCCATCCCTCCCCCGAGACATAGCGGTACGAGAAGGTGTCGCCATTCAAGGCCGCATCGATCGGGCTCCAGATGGCGAGGGCGTGTCCGGACGGAGAGACGGCGAGCGCGAGACCGGCGACGCCCACGATCCCTGCGGGAGGGGCGGCGAGCCGGACCGCGACTTCCCATCCCGTTCCGGGGAGGAAGCGGGCGGCCCACAGCTGCTTCGAGGGACCGGCGGTCTCCGTGGCCCAAAGGGCGAAGGCGCCTCCGTCCGGTCCGGAGGCGACACGGATGGGGAATCCGGGGGAATCCGTTCCGGGGTCCAGGAGCCGTTCCGCCTGCCATCCCGTCGCCGGCTCGAAGCGGCGCGCCCGGACCCGCTGTTCCGTCCCGTCGTTCTGCATCCAGACCAGCGTCGCATTGCCGTCCTCGTCCATGACGATCGCGGGATTGAACGCCGGGCCGGCATAGGGCTCCATGACCTCCGGGCCCTGCCAGCCTCCCGCGAGGAGGTCGAAGCGGTTCGTGTAGAGATCGCCGTTCTGGACCCAGGCGGCGACGGCCGACCCGCCGCCGTTCGAACCGACGCCGATGCCCTGCGCCGTGGCGCTCAAGTTGTCGAGCACCTGCGCCCCGGCCCAAGACCCGCCGGGGCCCAGGGCGGGATTGAAAAAATTCGCCCAGACGTTGTGGTCGCTTGCGAGGGCCGCCTGCTGGATCCAGGCGACGAAGGTGAATCCTCCCGGCCCGCTCGCCACCTCCGGCCCTTCGAGGACGGGCTCGGCCGCGGTGTCGAGGCGGAGCGGGGGAGTGTAGTGGCTCGCGTTATTGTCGAAGATCGTTACGTTGGACGCCCCCTCCGCGGACGCGTTCTTCTGCCTCCAGACGACGAAGGCCCGGTCCGCCCCGTCCGCGGCCACGCGGGGAAGCACGACGTCGTTCGCCGTCCCATTGCCCTGGATCGTGAGACTGCCCCAGAGTTTCGTCGCCGGATCGCAGATCCTCGTGATCAGCGCGGGGGTCGGCGTGCTGGAGCCCTGGGCCCAGGCCGCGAGCGCCTTTCCCCCGGAGAGGAAGGCGATGGATGGGGGCCCGGCCGGCTGCGATGAGCCGTCGATGGTCTCGACCGTCTGCCACTTGCGGTCCTCGGAAGGAGGAGGACTGTTACCGCCGCCGCATCCGCCTCCCCCGGCAGGGACCGTCAGCGAGGCGACGCCGATGAGAATCCAGCAGAAGTAAGAAAGCGTGCGCATTAAATCAAAGTATACCGCCCGCGATTCAAGAGCGCCAGGGCGGGCAAAACGGGATCCGAAGTGTTCAGCGCTTCGGCTTCGGATCGATGAGGCGGAGCGGGGATTCTTCCAGGGCGCGGTTCTCAGGATCGCCGACGACGGCATACTCCCGGATCTCTTCGACCTTCCAACCGATGCCGGCGGGGAGGGACCTCTTGAGGACCAGGCGAATGCGGTTTCCCAGGAAGGCGAACCGGCCCGGAGAGATCTCCTCCGAGGCCCGTGCCGCCAGGAGATCGTAGAGGAATTTGGATATGGCCGCTTCGTCCAGGTCCATCGCGGCAATCTCCAGGGGATGATCGGTCACCGCGGCCTTCAGCAGATCGCCCATGAGCTTGCGGTCCCCGATCTCTTCGGGGTTCAGTTCACGGAAAAATCGCGACCAGACCTCCGGCTCCCCGTAGCCTTCCCTCGGATAGACCCAGGGGTAGGAGGGCAGTTTGGGATGGCGCATGACGGGCTGGACCGAAGATTTGAAACCCAATCCCATCCAGCCGGCGGATGCCGCGGCGGCCTTGGGAACGGAGGGAGCGGAGAAACCGAATGCCTCCGGGTACGCGGCCCGGGCGAGGAAGTAGACCGCGCACTTGAGGGCCGAGGTCTGCGCGGAATCGGACTCGCCCGAGGAAGTTAAACCGGCGTCCGTGAGCCGCTGTGTCACCTCGCCCAGCTGGGAGGCCGAGAGGCTCGCGGCGGGGTCCTTCGGCGGAACGCGATCCTGTTCGACCGGGTCCTTTTCGATCCAACAGCCGAAATACTGATGGATGATCCCTCCCGCCGCGTCCTCCAGCACGAGACCCCGGGCCGGATTGACGCTTGCCAGGTTGTCGATCGCCGGATCGATTTGTCCGTCGTCCCACCATCGGATGAATTGGATGTGATGGGCGTACGCGGGGTTCTTCGCCAACGAGCGAATCGTCGCGACCACATGCTCCTTGAAAATCGCCGGATCGTTTCGGAGAAGCGTCCGGAAATAATCCCGGAAAAGGTCCTGTAGCGTCGGATATCCTCCGCTCTTTTTCCGGGCTTCATGGGAGATCGGGCGGAAGGGACCGAAGATCCAAGGATAGCGCCTCAAGATCCTCAGGACCTCGTCCGGGGTCTTGGCCTCCCCGGGAAGAAGGGGCAGAGATCCCGTCGCGGAGCCTGCGGCGGACAGCCGCCCGTCGTCCCGCCGGCCCGCGCCGGAATGAGACCAAGCGCGGGGCAACCACCCGTCACCGTCGACCGCGGAGGCGGATCCGGGAGACCTGGGAGGGGGTGAAATGAGAAGCTCGGGAGGGACGATCACGCCGTCGTTCACAAGGGGAACGGACCAGGGACGCGTTCCAAAGATTGAGAACCATTGCTGCCCGATCGCGAGGGTCATGCCGCCTCATCGCACGGTCCGAATCGAAGTTGCGTGGAAGTCGACCGACGGGACATGGCCCAGGCTTGATCGTCCTCTTAGCGTCCGGCACGCCTTACCCGCGCCTCTTGAAGAACTGGATCTGCCGCTCATGCCTCACGGCCGCCGCGCGCGCCGGGAACGTGTGGTGTTCCTATTTTTTCGTTGGGTTCGACGCGTACCGGGCACCGGTCTCAAATCACTTGAGGCGGGATCACCACCCACAGGGTGATTTTGTTATTTTGGACGTCCGAAACCTCCAGGGAGACCGGAGTGCCTTGTCCATGCGCCAATTCCAGGGCCTTTTCTTTATCGGGATGAAAATAGAACGTGCCGACCTCTTTGGCGCCCAAGTCAAACGGATAGACTGTATTTCCCATCTTTGGAGAGTACGTCAGGTAACCGGAACCTCCGGACCAGTAGACGATGTTGCGTTTGCTGGAGATGGAAGGCGGAGGCAATAATTCGCGCGTGTGGAAAAGAAACCCGGTCCCTTTTCCTCTTTGAACCATATGCGCGTGATAAAAATCGCTCTCAGAAAACTGGGGGTTTTCAAGATGGTCGGAATCCGCCAGGATGAATTCCAGGCCGCGCTTTAATTCGGAGAGCTGTCTTGTTTGACCGGGAGTGAGGTTGTTTTTGGTTGGATCGACCTTCGACGCCCCTCCCGCCAGCGTGGAAACAACGTCGAGGGCTCCGGAAACCGCAGGTCCAAACGTATCCATGGCGCCGCCGATCATCCAACCCAGGAGGGTATCGTTCATCAGATAGGCTTCCAGGGCCCTGCCAAACTGCGGATCTTTCGGCTCCAGCTTTTTTTCGACGTCATCCTTCTGACCCTCCAACCGCTCCCTGAGGACGACCTTCACGGGCACTTGACCCTCCAGGTCGCTTCGACCTTCAATCGCCAATCGAAACGCCTGTCGGACATCGGCATCCGAGATCCGGCCGACGGAGTCCTCATTCTCCTCCTCCCAGTGCAGATTGACCTGACCCGTCTTGCCGTTCGGCCCTTGGAAATTGACGACGGCTTCCGTTGCGCTCTTGACACCCATATCCCTCTATCCACTTCAATCAGTGTGCCAAAAGCGGGGGTTTGGAGAAGGCTTAAAGATTGAAAACTATTGGATTTTTTGATGCCCCTCCGAGGCGGGTCTGAGGGGCAGGGTCCCGACCCCGCGAGGTGTGAAGAAAGGGAAACAGAAGAGGAGCCCGGGCGTCACGCCACGAGAGGATCCTCGGTTCGCTGACGCGGGGCATTCCCAGGCGGCCCATCGTTGTGTTACCATTCGTCTTGCCGCTCAGAATGCGGCAGGAGAGGTGAATTTATGCGTCTCTATTTCCGCTTCCTCTTGACCGTGGGATTGATCACCGGACTGATTTCCACCGCCCAGGCCGAGCCGAAAACGTCAGGCCCATCTCCCGGCGGCTCCTGCGCGGGCGTCGGCAACTGCGGGGCGGACGGCAGCAATTGCACCTCCGAATGGCCGCAGGCGGATTGCGCGACGTCCACGGGCTCGTATCGGGAGACCTGCGAGGGCTACCGCTGGTGCAAGAACAAGCAGACCGGCTCCTCCGAGGGAGGCGTAAAAAGTATGGTCGTAGGCGGTGCTGACAACGTCATGGACGACACCCCTCCGGTGGCCCCCGTCACCACCTTTCCGACCCCTGGCACCAGGTTTCCCATGCAGGATCTCACCTTTTTGACGGGCACGGTGATCGACCAGCCCCTGGCCGTTAAGGCGTCGGACGGTCATCAGTTCATCGCCGATAAGAAAATATTCTATCTCTCCGAAAAGCAGACCTACGTCGAGTGCGTGGTCAATATAGTGGTCAACGCGGCGACCAGGGCCACGGCGACCTGTCTGCCCTATCCCAAGATCGCCGTCCTCGACGGGAACTCGGACTCGCCCGTGAATCAGGCCGTCTATGATGCGGTCATGAAGGCGGTCACGGACCAGCCGGAACTCTTCGGCGTGACTTCCAACGGAGCGCCGTCCAAGCGGGGGGTCTTCCAGTTCCTCAAATTTCGCTGA
>DATIGE010000079.1 GCA_035454885.1 bacterium | reverse complement strand
ACTATGAGGAAGGCGTCGCCGGCGATCTGTCCGCCTATCTCCTCGATGATCGCCTTCATCTGCGGAACGTCCGCGACTACCTCCTCATGCGCGGCTGGCTCCAGGGCGTCATCGAATGCCTGCGCCGCCGTCCCGACTGGGAGGGACGCGAACAGGCCAAGATCCTCGCCGGGAATTTTTCCTCCATCATCCTCAGGGCCCTCCACAACGCCGACGTCGGCTATGCCGCGAAGGCGGTCTCCGCTCTCCCTCGGATGATCGCCCGCCTCGACCAGGCCGCGAAGCGTCTGGCTTTGACCGAACCCGAGGCCGCGCACTTCCTGCGCAAGAACCGTTCCACCATCCTCACGCGCGCCCTCCACAGCGGTTACCTTGATTACGCCGGACAGGCGGCGGAAGGGCTGCCCCGGGTCTTGAAGGAACTGAACCAAAAGATCGCCCGCCTCGAAACGTCCTCGCCCGAAGACGCGCGCCGTCTCCGCGACGGCGTCGCCTCCGAAATCTACCGCGTTCTCACCAACGGCAAGTTGGAAAAAATACATTCCTAAGATTCCATATATTCCGCGAAATCCGCGGCTCCGCGCCACTTCCCAAGCAATGTTTCGACTTCGCGACCGAACATAGATTTAGCAACGCGCACTCACGCGGAAAAAATTTTCAACGGCGAATCTTTAGGAGGATCATCATGGCGGACACAATCAACAACGTCGGCGGCGGAACGACGGCGGCCCCCGGCATGGCGAACGGAGCCGAACTGACCGGGGTCTACACCGGCGGTCTCGGCAACTATGGTCACAGCGGACCCGGTCTCCGCCTTTCCTGGGTCCCGAGTTGGCTCATCGGCGGCGATCAATGGACCACGCACTTTGACCTCCCGTTCGGCGGTG
Organism: bacterium; assembly: GCA_035454885.1. Taxonomy (NCBI): domain Bacteria; species bacterium. The sequence goes on along the minus strand of DATIGE010000079.1, from coordinate 4,077 downwards.
AGGTCGGCCACTTCAGTAAGGACGTCACTCTCCCCGGTGGAGGCGGCGTCAACTCGGCGTTCACGCGTTACGGCGGGCGGATCGCCCCCACCCTGCGCCTGGTGCCGCCTTGGGCGGATCGACGGCTTTCGGCCTCGATCGGCGCCGCTCTAGGCCTCGGCGGATTCTCCACGGCGGAGGGTGAGACGGTCTCCTTCCCGGCCTCCTGCCAACCCGGTGATTTTGGGCGGAATTGCAGCGAGCCCTCCGCGGGTCCGCGCACGGGCAACTCCGGCAACAAGGGCGTCCTCAATCCCCGCATCGGCAACCTGTGGGAAGCGAACGGGGCCTACTTGGACATCGGTGTTCCCATCGCCCTCGGCGTCCATCTGGCCCGCGGCGCCTGGGGCCATGTCGGAGCCTTTCTCGGATTCGAGCCGGGTTACACGCATCTGTTGCCCTCCGGCGGGGATGGTTTCGGTTTTTGGAGGCTGGAGGGAACTCTCGGCATCGGCGGCTCCTTCGGCGGCAGCGCGGTCGAGAAGCCGCGAGGCGCCGTCGCGCCTCCACCGCCTCCTCCGTCCGACCGCGCCCCGGCGGTCACGCGCACGGCCAACGAGGCATTGATCCTGGCGGACGATGCCGCGGTCCGCGCCCTTGGGGGTTTAAGCCCCGACGCCAAGATCCTGGGAGTTCAGTTCGACAAACTGCCCGAAGACACCTCGGCCCCTTATGAAGTCCCGGCCTCGGCCATGACGGTCGGCGCGCACGAGATCAAGATACGCTATCGCCATCCCAACGACACGGCGGACAAGATCAAGATCGTTCCCTTGACGGTCGGAGAGCCGGCCAAGGTCAGCGACAACGGCGCCAGTTACGGCGCGGTCCTCCATATGCCCGCGGCGGCCGTCCGTCCGGCGCCGGACACGGTGGGCGGAGCGCCGGTCGAGCGGCCGATCCCTTCCGGCAACGTGCAGACCACGGCGGATTTTCCGGCCAACTCGACCTATCAGCTCTACGTGGACGGAAATCCCGTGGGCAAACCGGCGGCCCTGCCCGCCGACCGCAACACGGCGCTCGCGCTTCCGGCCTCGGTCGGCAACGGACCCCATCAGGTCCAGCTCCGCGTGATGCGTCCGAATCAGCCGACCATCCTCTACCCGACGGTCAACGTGACGGTGAACCCGGCGGCGCCCCCGGTGGTGACCCTGACCAACGTCGCCGCGCAACCCCGTCCGCCCGCGCCTGTCTACAGCTACACGACGGCCTCCGTCGTCGTGGACATGAACTCCAGCGGCGAGGCCAAGGACGTCCGCATCCGGCGAGGCTCGGGCACGGGTTCCTCCGACGTCCTTTGGAGCGGCGGCCTCGAGAAGGGCCCGAACAGCAAGATCGTCATCCCGCAGTACGGAAAGCGCGAGGCTTACAGCGGAGCGCTGATCATCGAACAAAAGGCCGGAGCGGACTGGGTCAAGATCGGCGAGACCGGACCGGTGGTGATCAAGGCGTTCGCCGGGACCGGGGGCGGCGGAGGCTGGGTTCCGCCGAGGAAGCCGAAGGTCCAATAAGAATCATGGAGGCCCTATGACCGAGTGTCGCGCCCTACCGTCCAACTTGAATCAGATTCTGACGGAGATCGATCAGCAGGATGCGAAGAACGCCGCCGAAAAGGCGAGGCGTTTTCCCCTCCTCGATCTCTACCGCCGGCTGGATGTCCGTCACGCGTTTGACGCGACGGCCCCCTCGTCCACGACGGACGCCTTCAACAAGATGGGGCTGGACGGCCGTCCCGCCGATCTCCCCTACATGAACGGCGAGGCCTTCCGTCTCGACGTCTACACCCACGACCACTTGGCCTGCCTCTTCAAGGCCACCGGCTACAATCGCGAGGAAGTCGACCGCCAGGTGGCGGACGCCAAGGCCAAGGGCGGAGACGACGCCGCGGAAAGATACTTGGACGGTCTCCGGCCCATTCACAGGTCGATTCACGATGCCCTGAGCCTCTTTGACGACATCCGGAAACAATACGGCGCTGACGGCCGCATGGACCGCGACGAATATTCCAAGTGCGTCGAAGACCTGTTCGGCGCCCATCAAACGGAAGAAGAGTTTCTGGCGAACGGGCGGAGGCTCGTTGAAAACGCGCACGTCGTCCTCGGACTGCTCACCTATCTGAGCACGCCGGCCCCTGCGGCCCCCGACGCCGGCCCCCGGGCCGTCTCGTCCCCCGTCCCCGCGGAGGGCGACGGCGGGTCGGGCGCACCGGTGGCCCCGCCGCCCGGCGGAGGTTCGGACAACGGGTCCGTCGGCCATTGGGGCGGTCTCGTCGCCTCGGGACTGGCCCTGCTCGGCCTGGGGGGAACGGCCGGATACTTGATCGCAAGACGCAAGTTACATGAGGTGAAGGCATCGCCCGGATTGGAACGCCCGGCCGAGGCCAAGGCGGCGACGCCCGTCCGTCCGCCAACGGCCCCGGGCCCGAGCGTCGTGGAGGACACGACGAAGGCCGCGAAAACCCCCGCTGCGCCGGACGACATCGCCGCCGCCCTGGACGATATCGACCGCAACGCATCGCCCACCGGCGTCGCGCGCACGGGCGGCTCTCCCCTCTCCGGCGGCGTCACGCCGGAGAACGTCTTCATCCGCGGCGACAAGGCCGATGCCGTCGCGGGCGTGGACTCCGCCGTCATCCGTACGCAAATCGTCCTCACCTACCGGCACTTTCTCTCACAGACCGCGCGCGAAGCCCTGCTCAAGGGACAAGCCCTGCCCGGCGACGGCGATCTGGCAAACAGCGCCTTCACGGAGCGGGTCAACGAGATGGTCGACAAGGTCATGGCGGAATACCACAGGATGGATCCGAACGACCTGGCCGAGATGTGGCGGACGCAGCTCGAGGACCGCGGCTACATCGTGCGGCGCGGCGCCCCTCAACGCGTCCTCATGAGCGTCTGCGGCGAGTACATCGAGACCGACGCGGCCCGGTCCCATTCGCCCTTCGCGGGCGGCATGGGCGCCGAGATCCGAATCGAGGCCGAGCGGCGCGCGGGCGAGACGGACTTTTTCGAGAAGGGTCTGCGCGAAATTCTCCGCGATCCCGCCCGTCTGGGACGATGACCGCCGTCTTTGCGCAGTCCGAGCAATCAGGATTGCTCACCGCCGTGATTGCACAGGGGCCCCTCCTCGGAAATCATTGAAAAACAAAAGGATAGAGGACCCGTGCCCCTTGAGACCGTCTGGCACCGCACTTGCTCTTGATCCCCTTCATGCTGGATCGTGAGAAGGTTTTCACAGCCTTTGAGCAGGCCCTGAGCGAACTGACGCGCAACGCCCCGCAGCGCCGTCTTCGGCCGCGCGCCGTTGCCGTCCGGGCCCACGGGATCTACTGTGAGGGACTCCGGCCGGACGAAAAACGTCCCGCCCGGACGACGTTTTGCATGTTCGTGGCCGGAAGATCGGCCCTCCCGGAGATCACCGGAATCCTCGAAGCGGCGGGCATCCGGCCGGCGACTCGCACGCGCCTGGACCGCAAGCGGCTGCGCGCCGTCTTTCAGGAGGCCGTGCGCAGGGTGGAGAACCGCGTTTTCAGGGGGCAGGCGAAACCCCTCCAGATCGCCCGCCGGGCGTTTGAAATTTACACGCGCGATGCGGACGCAGCGTCTGCGAAGCCGTCACGCCATACCTTCCAACGCCTCATCTACGGCAAGAACGCCGACCCTGAAATCCTCGCGCTCATCGGCGCGGCCCTGAAAAAGAAGGACGGCATCCCATGACGCGCCGGCCTCCCGTGGACGAGGTCCTCACCCAGATCGGCTCCTGCCTCGACGCCGCCACCAGCCGGCCCGGCCTCGTGAAGGCCAGCGTCACCCAGACCGAGGGGTACCTGAGGGGACTCCAAGGCCTGCCTTGGGAGACGCCGTCCGCCCCCTCCCCCTCGCCTCACGACGCCGGCGCCCTCTTCCTCCACGACGTCCGCCACGGCAAAGTCGCCCTCCGGGGCCGCCTCAAGAAGGGATCGTCCTCCTCCCTCAAGGCCTTCCTCCAAGGACTGTGCGAGACGTTTCCCGAGGCGGAAAAAAAACCGTTCGCCGGAGCCTT
>DATIGE010000078.1 GCA_035454885.1 bacterium | reverse complement strand
TCCATGCCCCCGAGCGCGGCGATGTTGCCGGGCGCGAGGACGGCCTGGACGGAGCGGACGACGTTCGTCCCGCTGTTGATCCAACAGGTGACGCAGCCGGCAAAGGCGAGGACGCCGGCGAAGCGCGGGGTGAAGACGGCGAAAAAGGCCGCGGCGCCCAGGAGCCCCGGCGCGCCCAAGACGGCGGGGGTGAGGACGTCCATCCACGGCATCTTCCCGTCCACCACGGAAAGGGCGACCGGAAAAAGGATGCCGACCGCGGTGGCGAAGTAGAGAAGGAATCCGATCATCAGGTGGCGGCATCCTACACGAAAATGAGGGATTAGGCGAGATCCGTTCTAAGTGAGCAGGAGTCTGACGGGGAGGGCGCCGTTCATCAGTAAAATTTCTTGGCGCGTCTTGAGCCCCAGCAAATGGATCGGGGCGTCCCTCGGGACCAGCAGGGCGATGCGCCAGTCGGCAAAGCGCTCTTTGAGGACCCGGCCGACATCCTGATACAGGGCCTTGAGGACGCCGGCCCCGAGGCGTTCGCCGTAGGGCAGATTGGCGATGAGGAGACCCGTGGGCTCGGGCGGGGACCACTCTTGGATGGGTTTCACGGAGAACGTGAGGTATTTCTCGACGCGGGCGCGGAGGGCGGAGGCCCGCGCCACGTCCACGTACTTGGGCTCGATGTCCGAGGCGTAGATCGGCGCCGGCAAGGCGTCCCTTTTCGCGACCCGCAATCGATCGGAGACGCGGCGCCACAGATTGCGGTCGAAACCGGCGAGGTGCTCCAGGGCAAAGTCGTCCTTGCCGCGATGGATGAGGGGGGCCTTGCCCAAGGCGATGTAGGCCGCCTCGATGACGATCGTCCCCGATCCGCACATGGGGTCGAGGAGGGCCTCCTGGCCCGTGTAACCGGCCAGCATCAAGATCGACGCGGCCAGGGTCTCCTTCAAGACGGCCGGATGGCCCGTCAGACGCCAACCGCGCTTGTGGAGGGCGCGGCCCGCCGTATCGATTCCGAGGACGCAGGCGCCGTTCCGGACGAACGGCACGATGGTGATGGGATTGTCCGCGTCGGGATCGAAACGGGGAGGGCCCTTCTTGAACGCGGCCCCTTGAACCGATCGAACGACGGCGTCGATGACGGCCTCTTCGCCGAGGGCCTGGGCGGGCGGATCGGTGAGAGCGGGCGTCACGGTAAAGGGCCGGTGCGACCGCAACCACTCCGTCCACTCGATCCTTTGCAGCCCCTCCCGAAACTCCTGGAGCTTTGAAACTTGAAACTCTTTGACCACCCTTTGGATCCGGCTGGCCGTGCGGAGCGACAGATGGGCCCGGTACGCCGTCTCGAGGTCGGCCTCGAAGGCGACGCCGCGATGCAACAGGGTTTGTTCCTTGACCCCCAGAGCGCTGAGTTCGGCGGCGAGCACTCCGACCGTTTCGTGGGGGCATGTGGCGATCCATCGCATGGGGCTAGCTTCCTTTACGAGCCGTAGCGAGCGCTGGTACCGCGGGAAGCGGTGCTAAGGAACGACCTGCTCGGTTCCGTGCTCCCTCCAGTAGCGGTCGACCAAGGGCTGAAGGTCCTGATGGATCTCTTCCAGGCCCTTCCCCTTGTTCTTCTCCCACCAGGCCTTCCAGTCGGTCACCCTTAAGACCGAGAAGCTGAAGGGTTTGCCTTTGACCGTGCCGGCGGAAGGGGACGGGTTCGGGGTGATGAGGTCGTAGAGGATCCTTTCGCATTCTTGTCCCACGGTCACGTTGGCCATGACGGGAGGTGGCGTCGGGAGATTCGGCGGGAGGTTGTAGTAGTTTTGAATGTCTTGGCGCTTGAAGACGCGCGCGTCGCCGAGGTGATCGATCAGGACGGGGACAGCGTCTCTTCCCTGGTCCAAGATCCGCCGTTTCACCGCCTCCTTTTGCTCGAGGGACGCCTTCGGATCGGCCAGCCGGTCGATCAGGGCGGCCACGTTCTCATCATCTAAATCGAGGCAGCGCCAGCGGGTGACGTCCATTTGCCGCTCCACGTAGGAGTCGTCCACCTTGGTCTCCCGTCCGGGGCGCTTGGTGGGTCCCCGGACCTCGATCCACTTTCCAGTCAGCTCCACACGGCCCCGGCAGGAAAGGGAATGGGGGACGTAGGCGACGATCTGATCGCCGCCGTCTTCAAGGTCGATATAAACGGACTCCTTTTTGGAGGCCTCGATCAGGTGTTGGTTGATGACCTGCGCGATGCGTCCGTAGAGCCTGATCTCTTTCTTGGGATCCGCCCCGGATAGGGACGGCAGCAGAAGCGCGGCGAGCGCCACTCGGATGAAGATACCACGGGTCTCTCGGTCGTCCGCCGCCACGCCGGGACTATATCGGAAAAATGACGGGATGATAAGTTCCGATGCAGCGACCCGGAGCGGCGACACCGATCGGGTCAATGTGAACCCATTAATTAAATTATTTTAATAATAACAATCACAAATCAATTTTTTAATATTGTTTCATAGGTACTTAGATCGTACCATATCTACTAATCATGAAAAATTAGGAGGGGGCATGGAACACTCAAAGCCGAACCGAGCGGGTCTATGGATCGCGATGGCGATCGCCGTCTTGCTCATGGCGCCCTGGGGGGCCCAGGCGGCGAAGCCGACGTTTCCCAGCGATCCGCCGCCCGTAACGGTCTGTTATTGCCACAACGTCAATCACCATCCCGTGACCATCTGCACGGCCGACCGGGCCTTTCAGATGGGCCACCAAAACCACGTCAACAACGGCGTCGATACCCTGGGCGAATGCGGGCCCTCGACCGAACCGGGTTGCGGCG
>DATIGE010000077.1 GCA_035454885.1 bacterium | reverse complement strand
AAAAGGCTCGAACTGGTCGGCTTCAAGTCCTTCGTCGACCCCACCGTCATCGACTTCGACGCCCCCGTCATCGGCATCGTCGGCCCCAACGGCTGCGGCAAGTCCAACGTCGTCGACGCCATCCGCTGGGTCATGGGCGAGATGAGCGCCAAGAGCCTTCGCGGCAAGTCCATGGAGGACGTGATCTTCAACGGCTCCGACAAGAAGCCGCCGCTCGGCATGGCGGAGGTCTCCCTCACCTTCTCGACGGAAGACGGCATCGCGCCCGCCGACTATGCGGGCTTTTCGGAGATCACCGTCACCCGCCGCCTCTACCGATCCGGCGAGAGCGACTACCTCATTAACAAGGTCCCGGGGCGGCTCCGGGACGTCATCGAGCTTTTCCTGGGAACCGGCGTCGGTCACAAGGCCTACTCGATCATCGAACAGGGCAAGATCGATTTCGTCATCAACGCCAAGCCCGAGGAACGCCGTCTCCTGCTGGAAGAGGCCGCCGGCATCTCCAAGTTCAAGGCCCGCAAGGAGGCCGCTCTCCGCAAGATGGAGGCGACCGGTTTGAACCTCGCGCGCTTGAAGGACATCCTCCATGAGGTTTCGCGGCAGATCAATTCCCTCGACCGCCAAGTGAAAAAGGCGGAACGGTACAAGGTGCTGAAGAACGAACTTCGGGAGATCGAGATCCGGCTCTCGGCCTTGGGCCACGCCGAACTCAACCGTGAAATTTCCGAACTTCGCGGCCTCTTGGACGATTGGACGGTCCGCGAGACCGCATCCACGGGCGAACTCTCCATCCTGGAGACCGACTTGGAGCGCGGGCGCATCGAGCTCGCGGAAAAGGATCAGGAGTTTAACCGCCTTCAAGAGCGCGGGTTCGAGGTCACCAGCCGCCTCCGGCTTTTGGAAGCGGAGTCGGGTTTCAAGAATAAGGAAATCGAATCCCTGGACGCTCTCAAAGACCAGGCGCACCGCGAAATCGTCGAACTCAAGGGCCGGCAGGAAACCTTGGCCCGGGAGAAAGAAGAACAACAGACCAAACAAACGAATCTCGAGCTCAATTTCGGCGGATCGGCCGGCACGCTCGAGGCGGCCGAAAATGACTGGAAGGCCGCCGAAGGCGCACGGGAAGAGCTTTCGCACGCGATCAACCGGCTGAAGGAGGAGCGCCATCAAGCCGCGTCCGAGATCCATCGTCTGGAGGCGGAGCGCCGTCTTTATGAAGAGCGCCAGGTGTCGCTCAAGGGCCAATTCGCCAAGTTCGAAGTGGAACTGACGGAGGAGGACAGGCTTCGCGGGGAACAAAACGCTGAACTTCAGGAAAAATCCCGTCTCCTGCAGGAAATCACGCGGCTCTGCGCCTCGCTCCGCGGCGAGATCGAAACCGTCCGGGTCGAGCTCGCCGACAAACAGGCCCGTCGGGACGTCCTCTCCCAAGAACTCAAGGTCCGGCAGGAGGAACTGGTCAACAAGCGTTCGCGGCTCAAGTCCCTCCTGGACTTGGAGCGGAATTTCGAGGGCTACGAGGAGGGCGTCCGCGCGATCCTGCAGAAGAAGAAAGACAACCGGGAGATCGGCGGCGTTTTCGGCGTCGTGGCCGACTTCATCGAGACCTCGCCCCGCTACGAAACGGCGGTCAGCGCCGCCCTGGGCGAAAAACTCCAGTACGTCATCGTGCAAGGCCACGAAGAAGGGGTCGAGGCCATCAATTACCTCAAGGCCCAAAGCACGGGACGCTCCAGCTTCATCCCCATCGAGGTCCGGGACCATGCCTCCGAAGCGTTCCCCTATCATCAGGGAGGCGTCATCGGACCGCTCATGAACCATGTCAAGATCCGGGAGGATTATCGAAAGATCGGACAGTTCCTCTTGGGCGACGTCGTCCTGGTCGAGACGTTGGGAGACGCCCTCACCCTTTGGCGCGGGAACGGCCACAAGAAGACCCTGGTCACCCTGGACGGCGAGGTCGTGGACCCCTCCGGCGTCGTCAGCGGAGGGACGTCGGAGTCCGGAGGAGGTATCCGCGGCAAGCTCTTGTTGGAGAAGAAGCGCGAGATCAAGGAGCTCAGGGCCCTCTGCGCCGAGATGGAGGAGGAGATCGGTCTCAAGGAGGATACCCTCTCGCAGCTCGAGGGGAGCCTCTCCGAACTGGGGATGAATCAGGAAACGCTGGTGCGGCGCGCGCATGAAGAGGAAATGAAACACATGTCCCTGGGGCAAGAGGTCCAGCATCTTGAAGAGGAATACCGGCGCGTCGACGAGGCCCACGCGAAAATCGCGCGGGAGCGGGAGGAAATCGCCGCCGACCTCGAAAAAGCGGACGCCTCACTGGAGGCCGGCGACATGCGGCGCGGCGAGCTGATCAAATCCTTGGAGGAAAAAGACGGGTCCCTGGTCCGGTTGGAGACGGAATTCAACGAACAACAGCACCGGGTCCGTCTGGCCCACGAGCGGCTGACCTCCCTCCGGGTCGAGGCCGCGGCCCTCTCCGAGCGGCGGTCGATGGCCGAGCGCGAGTCCGAGCGTCTGTTGAGGATCGAAAGCGACCTGCGGCAGCAGATCGAGCAAAAGATGTCGTTCATCACCGAGGCCCATCGGAAGATCGCCGGGATCCGTTCGGCCCTGCAAACCTCCGCGGACGAGATCCGGTCCCTGAAGACGGCGGCGGACGAACTCACCGTCTCCCAGGAAGACGCGCGCCGCGCCTTCGAAACGCTGGCCTCGGGGCTCAAGGACAAAGAGGCCCGGGTGAGGGACCTGCGCAAGGAGAACGATCTCGCCAAGAGCCACACGGGCGATCTTCGCGTCACCCTCTCCAGGGCGGAGACCGAGATCTCCCACCTGGAGCAACGCATTCTGGAAAAATACTCCGTCAACCTCGCCGAAGTGCCGGCGGACGTTGCCCCCGACTTCAACCAGGAGGAGGAAGAAGCGCGGCTGAACGAGCTCAAGTCCAAGCTGGAGGGCATGGGAGACGTCAATCTCGGCGCCATCCCCGAGTACGAGGAACTGAAAGTCCGCCAGGATTTCTTGTCGAAACAGATCCAAGACCTCGAGGACTCGATCGAGGCGCTCAAGAAGGCCATCCACCGGATCAACCAGACGACCAAGCTCCGCTTCGAGGCCACCTTCGAGATGGTCAACGAGCGGTTCAAGACCCTCTTCCCCCGCCTCTTCAGCGGCGGACGGGCCGAGATGCGCTTGCAAGAGGGCGAAGACGGGCAGGGCCTCTTGAACGCCGGCGTCGAGCTCCTGGTCCAGCCTCCGGGCAAGAAGCTCTCCCACATCGGGCTCCTCTCCGGCGGCGAAAAGGCCCTCTCGGCCGTCGCCTTCGTCTTCTCGATCTTCCTGGTCAAGCCTTCTCCCTTCTGCATCCTGGACGAGGTCGACGCGCCGCTCGACGACCTGAACACCCAGCGTTTCCACAACCTCCTCCAGGAGATGACGCCGCGCACGCAGTTCATCCTGATCACCCACAACCGCCGCACGATGGAGAAGGCCGACCTCCTCTACGGCGTCACGATGCAGGAGCCCGGCTGTTCCCAGCTGGTATCCGTCCGGATGAACGAGGCGATGAAGTTGGCAAGTTAAGGTTTCAAGGAAAGAGAGGCAGCCAGCGGTCCGCGCTCACGATCCAATGAGGCCCCTTCTTTTTGAGCACACCTCCGGTCTTGAGAACTTGGATGCCGGGGACTCCGAAACGGTTGGCATAAGACTCGAGCGATTCGGAGAGTTGGGTCTCGGAGAGTTTCGCCTCGACCAGGAGCCAAGGGGCTCGATCTTTCGTCACGCAAAAATCCACTTCCCTTCGGTCGCGATCCCTCACGAACCATAGCCCAAAATCGCCCATCCCGAGGTCTCGCCAGAGATGAACGGCCTTCCAAAGATGGGAGGCGATGAAATTCTCAAAGCGGGCACCTTCGTCTTTGATCTGCGACCAATCCCAGAGATAAAGCTTTCTCTCCTTGTGAATCGACCGCGCGATCTTCTGCGTCCAAGGGCTGAGACTGAAGGTGATATAAAGCCTCTCGAACGTCTCCAGCCATGACCGAACGGTGTTATAGGCGACCTGCAGTTCTTCTCGAAGGCTGTTGACGCTCAAGACGGAACCCACGCGGCCCGGCAGCAAGAGCATCAGGTGCTCGACCAAGCTTAACAGCGTCACCTGCGTCAGGTCGCGGATATCCTCCCGCACGAGGATTTCCGTTCTTTGAATCGACCAGCGGCTATGCACCTCCTCCGATCCGCTCAGGAAGGGTTCGGGAAAACCTCCCAATCGAAGAAGCTGATCCATCAAGTCCGGCAATTCCGGAGCGGGAGCCCCTTGCTCCACTTTCAACACATCGTCGGGCTTCCCGATGACTTCCGGTCGTCTCACCTCCCCCATGGTGAAGGGATGGAGATGAAAGAGAAAATACCGGCCCAGCAGACTGTCCCCGCCTCGGCGGTAGACATCCAGTCGGGCGCTGCCCGTTACGAGAACCTTCAAGGTCTGGTGGTACTTGTCGTAAATTCCTTTAAGGAAATTCTTCCAGCGGTCGTACTTGTGAAGCTCATCCAGGACGACCCAACGATCCTGAAGGAACTCTTTGGTCAGTATTTTCTGACGGTCTTCGGCAAGGTCCCAATTGTAATACCGCCCTCCCAAATGCTCCATGACCGACATGGCCAAATGAGTCTTACCCACCTGACGAGGGCCTGCCAGGAAGACAAACTTCTTTTGCCAGTCCCTCTCAAGGGGAGCTGCGAGATTTCTCACGTTTCAGATCCTCCAAAAATCTAAGCCTTGAATCGCACTTTAGTGTGGGTCTTATATACCACTGAAAAGTTGGCATGCCAATTATTTATTGGCATAACAAGAAAGCCCTCCCCGGGAAACCTTCCGCCATCGCTTCGATTATGTTACGCTTACCTAAGTGATGGATTCCTCCTTCTCCGGCCTCGCCTTCCTCGGCGCGTTGGCGATCTTCATGTACGGCATCCGCCTCTCGCGCGTGGGCGTGCAGCTCATCGCGGGGGACCGCCTCCGGCCCCTGGTGGCCTCGCTGACCGAAAACCGGTTCTCCGCCCTGGTCATCGGCATCCTGACGACCTTGATCCTCCAGAGCTCCACGGCGACCACGGTGATGCTCGTGAGCTTCGCCGCCACGGGCGTCATTTCCCTCGTCCAGGCGATGGGGGTGATCTTGGGCGCCGACATCGGCACGACGTTCGTCGTCCTGCTCTTCTCCGTCCGGCACATCGCGGACTATGCCTTGCTCCTGCTGGTCGCGGGCGTGATCCTGGACATCGCCTCGCGCCGGAAAAAAAGCCGCTACCTCAGCATGATTATCCTGGGATTCGGCTTCGTCTTCTTCGGCATGAAGCTCATGATCCAGACTACGGCCCCGCTGCAACAAAACCACCTCCTGACGGAGATCTTCGAGGCCCTGGGTTCGAGTCCCGTCTACGCGTTCTTCGCCGCCGCCGCCTTCACGGCCCTGGTCCAGAACAGCGCAACGACCCTCGGCGTCGCGATCGCGCTGGCCTTCTCCGGACTCTTGAGCCTCCCGGAGACGCTCCCGATCGTCTTGGGGGCGAACGTCGGCACGTGCGCCGGCTCGATCTTGAACTCCATCGGCGGCGGCCCCGCCGCCCGGCGGGTCGCGGCCGCCCATCTCCTCTTCAAGGCGACCGGGGCCGCCGTCGCGCTCGCCTTCCTCCCTCAATTCAGGGATCTGGTCGTGGCGATCGCGTCGCGCATGCCGTCGTTTCAAGGCAATCCCGCCGCCCAGACCGCCTTGAGCCACCTGACGTTCAACCTCTCCCTCTCGATCCTCTTTCTGCCCTTTCTCACGCCGGGGGCCTGGTTCGTCCGTAAGCTCATCCCCGAGCCCTACCAGAGCGAGCACAAGCCTTTCGGTCCGAAATATCTGGACTCGAAGTCCTTGGAGACCCCCCCGCTCGCCTTCGCCAGCACGCGCCGCGAGATCCTGCGCATGGCGGAAATCGCCTCCGAAATGTTCGCCCGCACCCTGACCGTCTTTGCCGACAACGATCGCGAGCTCATGAATTACATCGAGGAGGAGGACGACAAGGTCGACGTCCTCGACCGGTCGATCAAGATGTACCTCGCGCACATCTCGCAGGAGACCTTGACCTCCGACCAGGCGCGCATCCAGCTCAACTTGGTGGCCATGGCGAGCGACATGGAGGAGATCTGCGACATCATCAACAAGAACGTCCTGGAATTGGCCGAGAAGAAGATTCAAAAGGACCTCCAATTCTCGGCCGAGGGATGGAAGGAGATCCAGGATTTCCACGCGAAGGTCTTGGAAAACTTCCACCTGGCCCTCGCCTACCTCGCCGCCGAGGACGAGATCATCGCCCGCAAGATGGCCCGGCACGAAAGGCACCTGGCCGTCATGGAGGACAAATACCGCGAGGCGCATCTCTTAAGGCTGCACAAGGGATTGAAGGAGGCGATCGAGACAAGCTCGATTCACCTGGACCTGCTGGCGAATTTCCGGCGCATCAACTCCAAGCTCACAGCCATCGTGAAAGCTGCCCTTCCCAAGAGGGAGAACTCAAGCTAGGAACCTCTGCCGTGAACCTCGTTATCCATCGCTTCGAGCAAACCGCGTCCACCAACGACCTGGCCGTCGCCGGCGCGAGGGAAGGCGGCGCCGAGGGCGAGGTCTTCGTCTCGGAGTCCCAGACCGCGGGCCGCGGCCGGCTCGGGCGCCGTTGGGAATCGCCGCGCGGCAAGAACCTGTACGTCTCGATCCTGCTTCGCCCGGCCTGTCCCCCCGCGCAGGCCGCCCTCCTCACCCTCGTCGCGGGGACCGCCGTTCATGACCTGCTGGCGGACCTCCTCCCCGGCGCCGATCGCCTGAAGATCAAGTGGCCGAACGACCTTTACTGGGGGGACAAGAAGGTCGCGGGCATCCTGACCGAAATGGAGTCCCAGGGGAATCGGTTGAAATGGGTCGTCGTGGGAATCGGCGTCGACCTGAACGCCGATCCCGAGGATTTTTCTCCGGAGGTCCGGGAAAAGGTGACGTCCGTCAAGATGGCGACCGCACGTGCTGTGGACCGGGAGACGGCCTTGAACCGTCTCTTGGAGGCCTTCGGCCAGCGCTACGACGAATTCACCCGCGAGGGCCCTTCCAAGACGATCTCCTTCTGCGAGGCCCATTCCTATCTGAACGGCCGCCACGTCCGTTGGGACGACGGAGGCGAGAGGACCGGGGTCGTCGCCGGTCTTTCCCCGGAGGGCCATTTGAGGGTGAAGACGGAGGAAGGAATCGTTTCGATCCTCGCGGGGGATGTCACGCCGAGCGTTCGAACCTAAGGAGGAGACAAGATGCTTCTGGCGATCGACGCGGGCAACACGAACACCGTCCTGGGGCTCTTCGAGGGGAAGAGACTCAAGAAGACCTGGCGGATCGCCTCGACGCCCCAAGCGCTCACGCGCTGGGCCCGGAGGCCTCCAAACAACCTCAAGGCGGTCGTCGCCTCCAGCGTCGTTCCGCATTTGAAGCCGGCCATCGAGCGACTGGCCAAAAAGGCCACGGGCCGGAGGGCCTTCTTTGTATCATCCAAAATGAAGATGCCGATCCGCGTCCGGACCCGGAATCCCCGCGAGGTCGGCCAGGACCGGATCGTGAACGCGGCCGCCGCCTACGCGCGCTGGGAATGCGGCCTCATCATCGTGGACTTGGGGACGGCGACGACCTGCGACGTGGTGACGCCCCGGGGCGAGTACATCGGCGGGACGATCTCCCCGGGGATCGGCATCGCCAACGAGGCCCTGCATGAAAAGACCGCCCTCCTCCCCCTCGTTCCGATCGCCCGCCCCCGCCGCGCCGTGGGCCGGAACACCGTCGAGGCGATCCGCTCCGGCGTCTTCTACGGTTACGTGGGACTCATCGACGGGTTGGTGCAGAGGATCAGGAAGGAGCTGCGCTTCCCCGTAAAGGTCATCGCCACCGGCGGCCTCTCCGCCTTGGTCGGCCACGCCTCAAGGGCGATCGACAGTGTCGATCCGAATCTCACCCTCAAAGGCCTCCAAAGGCTGCAGGAATGGAATTACCCATTCTGAAAGTAATTTCCTGACGCCGCGATCATTCGAAACATTACAAGTCATTCCCTCGAAGAGAATTGAGGTTTGTCTATGATCCCGACCGCCTTTACGCCCCTTTCCTTGCAGACCGCCGCCCAAGAAGCGGCGCGCGTCGCCATGCCCTGCGTTCCGGCCGCACCGGCGCTCGCGCCGGGGATCCTGGCCGTCCAAGGCGGGGACGGGGGCCAAGGAGGCGGCGGGGATCCGTGGCCGCCGACCGGCTCGACCCGATTTCAAACCTCGGACCCGACGAGCCTCGGCATGCCCTCGTCCTGGGGCGAGGCGGCCTTGAGCCGTTACGGGATCGATCAAGCCGGTCTCTTGCGGTGCCACAAAAAGGAACTCGCCCTGAGAACCGTCCGCGTCACGGCCCTCTGGTCGGCCATCGCGGTCTTTCCCCGCATCGTTCCCGTCGCCCGCGAGGTCTATGAGTCGTGTGTCATCGGGGCCCTTTTTCTCTCCTTCTTTTGGACCGCCTGGGCGAGCCGATGGCTTCCGGAGGAGCGGCAAGACACCTTCGATCTTTTTGAAGCGGCCGAGAGGCGGGCCTGGGAGGTCCGGCAGACGATCGAGTCGTGCCAGAACAAGGAATGCTTTCTTCGATTGAAGGAAGAATTCGCCCGAACCGTGAAGGCCATGGAACGGATCCTCGCGGGATCCCCCGAAAGGCGATTTCTGCGCCACTCCGGCCTCGGCCACGTCGCCACGCTCTACGAGGTCCTGATGCTCGCGCTGGGACACCCTGTCCTCACCTATGATTATCCGGTCCTGGCGGCCATCGCGGAGCGGAACAAGTCCTTCCTGAAGCGACTGCCGGCGGCGATGCCCCTCAAACCCCTTGGACCGTATCGGCGGACCTAAGGCCTCCAAGGGTTGCAGATGGGACCCATGGAAAAGGGCGGGACTGGGCATTCAAAATGCCGGGAAGGAGCCTGACCGGCAGATCTCAATCACATGCGGCAACGTCGCCCGCGCGAGCGCCTCGGTCGCCGTGCGCGGGACCATCGACGGCATGTTGGTCACACCGTAGTGAAGGACGCCGTACTTGAGGAAGACCGGCGTCTTGATCGTCGTCGGCCGGATCGTCTCGATGCAGCCCCCCTGGTCGATCGCCACGTCCACGATCACGGATCCCTTTTCCATCAGAGACACCATTTTCCTTGTGACGATCGTCGGCGCCGCCTGACCCGCCACAAGGACGGCACCGATCAAGAGGTCCGTCCGCTTGAGGATCTCCGGAAGCTCCCCCGGATCGCTCATCGGCTGGAACCTTTCCCCGTACTGCTCCGCGAGACGGGCCAGCTTCTCCCTATTCTTGTCGAAGACGGTCACGGTCGCCCCCAGGCCGTGCGCGACCCGAAGGGCGTTCCTGCCGACGTGTCCGGCCCCCAGGATCGTCACGTGGCCGGTCCCTCCCGATCCGATGGCGGTGAGGAGGGTCCCCTTGCCTCCCAGGTCCCTCCTTAAATAGTTCGACCCGATCAGGGCGGCGAGGCATCCGGCGATGTCGCTCATGGGGGCGAGAATGGGAAAGGAGCCTGACTCGTCCCGGATCATCTCGTAGGGAATCGCCCTCACCTTCCTCTTCTTGAGTTCCCTCTCAAGCCTGGGAAAGGCCGCCAGATGGAGAAAGGTGAAAAGGATCAGCCCTTCGCGGAAAAAACGGAACTCGGAGGGCTGGGGTTCTTTGACCTTCAGAACCAGGTCCGCCTGCCACACGGACCTGGCCGACGCTTTCAGGATTCCCCCCGCGGCCTGATAGTGGGCGTCCGAGAAACCCGCGTTCCGTCCCGCGCCGCGTTCGATCCACACGTCCGCGCCCGCCTCCACAAGACGCCTGACGCCCGCCGGGGTCATCGCCACGCGGTCCTCGAAGGGTTTTACTTCGCGGGGGATTCCGATGCGCACACGAGGAGTGTGCCACAGGATCAGGTAATTTGGAACAACGGCAGATTCACGCTGCCGGTCTTGTAACCGGCGAGGTCGAGTGCGGAATAAAGAAATCCGTTCTCGCGGCAGAGGCGGTCGACCTCCGCCCTCAGTTCCGGATCGAGAAAACGGTTGAAGGCCTCCGGCCCGACCTCGATCCGCGCGATCGGCTCGTGAAAGCGAACCCGGACTCCCGCGAACCCCATGCGCACGAGGGCCGTCTCGATTCGGTCGATCCGGCGAAGCCTGTCTTCCGTCACCTCGGTCCCGGGAGGAAACCGGGACGAGAGACACGCGAGCGCCGGTTTGTTCCAGGTCCTCAATCCGAGCTCCCTTGAGAGCTCGCGAATTTCAGGTTTCGTCAATCCCGCCTCCACCAAGGGGCTCCTCACATTCCATTCCTCGGCCGCCTTGAGACCCGGTCGGTAATCTCCCAGGTCGTCGACGTTGACCCCGTTCAGGATCCAGCGGAATCCCCACTCCTTGGCCTTGGCCGCCAGGGTCTCGTAGAGTTCGGATTTGCAGAAATAACACCGGTCGCCCCGGTTCGCCCGGTACTCCGGCCGGTCGAGTTCACAGGTGTCGATCTCGACGTGCTCGACATCCATTTCGCGGGCAAGCGACCGGCTCTCCTCCCGCTCGTAGGTCGGGTAAGAGGGTGAAATCGCGGTGACGGCTTTGACGCGCTTTCCCAGGACGTCGCGGGCCGTCTTGAGAAGGAAGACCGAGTCCACGCCACCTGAGTAGGCTACGAGCGCGTTTTCGAGGCCTCCCAACCCCTCCCTCAATCTCTCCATCTTCAGAGTCATGACGCAAAACTGTGCGGAATCAGGACCCAAGTCAAGCATTCCCGACGCCTCCTCGGAATGAATAAGTCGAGTGAGAGGCTATTGACAGGCCCCGGCGTTTCCATTAGTGAACAGGGGGTTCAAGCCAAAAAATGTTTCTTTTTGTTCAGCGAGGGGGACGTATGCTTAAGGAAGTCATCGAAGACGCGATTGCGAGGGGAGAGAGGTTGAAGAAGGACATCGTCGGCCAGATCCTCAAGTCGGCCACCATCAACGAGCTTCTCAACAACCGTCGCTTCACGGAGACCATCGCCAAGGTCATCCAGACCAAGGACGAAATCGCCCGCACGATCCACCGGAACGTGCAAGACGCCCTCAAGACCATGAGCATCCCCTCAAAGAACCAGCTCTCCTCTTACGAGCGCCGCATCAACATGCTCGAAAAGAAGATCGACTCCATGGGGCGCAACCTGATGAAGAAGAAGCTGAACGGCGGCCACAAACGCCGCCGGGCCGGACGCTAGATTCCGGTCCCGCTTCCCGCGGGACAGCGCTCGTTACGACTCGTCCCGAAACCACAAGAACCATGAGGCTCGGGACGTCCCTTGCCTCTAAGGATTGAAGGGAAAAGGGACGTAAAGGAAGCTAGTGCCCCAACGCCCCATCGGCATCTTCGACTCCGGCATCGGCGGCCTCACGGTTTTCCGGGAAATCGCCAAGATCCTTCCCCATGAAGACTTGATCTATCTGGGAGACACGGCGCGCGTTCCGTACGGGACAAAGTCCGCCTCGACGGTCACGCGCTACGCATTTCAAAACGTCCGGTTTCTGCTGCAAGAGAGAGTCAAGATCGTCGTGGTCGCCTGCAATACCGCCTCGGCCTTCGCCCTGGAGCCCCTCCAAAAGGAGTTCCCGATCCCCATCCTGGGCGTGATCGAGCCTGGGGTTTCCGGTGCCTTGCGTGCGGTCGCAACGAAGGCGAAGCGCCGCGTGGGGGTCATCGGCACGGAGGGCACGATCGCAAGCCGGGCCTACTCGAAAAGTCTTGAGAGGCAAGACGCGGACCTCTCGGTCAAGAGCGCCGCGTGTCCCCTCTTCGTTCCCTTGGTTGAGGAGGGATGGTGGGACAACGACGTCGCCGAGAGCGTCGCCCGCGTCCATCTCCGGGACCTCCTCGCGGAGGGACTCGACGCCCTGATCCTCGGTTGCACGCATTACCCCCTGCTCAAGAAGACGCTCCGAAGGGTCGCCGGCGATGGGATCACCCTCGTCGATTCCGCCGAGGAGACGGCGCGGGAAACAGCCTCCCTGCTTGCCGCACGCGGCCTTGCGCGGGCATCCCATCCGGAGCCCATCCGAAAGTTCTTCGTCACCGATTCACCGGAACGCTTTCAAAGGGTGGGGCAACGGATCTTAGGGCGGGAGCTGACCAACATTCACCATGTCGAAATCTAAGTTCATCCTCATGGACGGAGCGATGGGCACGATGTTGCTCGCGCACGGAGTTCCCCTCGGAACGTGTTTCGAGGCCTTGAATCTTTCCCGTCCGGAGTTGATCCGCGAAATCCACCGGAGCTACGCCGGCGCCGGGGCGGAGGTCCTTGTCGCAAACACCTTCGGCGCGAACCGCCCCCGTCTGTCAAACCACCGCCTCGCCGGCCGCCTTGAGGCGATCAACCGCGCGGGGATCCGCCTGGCCAGACAGTCCGCGGGACGCAGGCGCGTCTTCGCCTCGATCGGCCCGTTGGGCCAGGCGGCAAAACGGATGTCGTTTCCCCAGATGTTCCAATCCTTCAAGGAACAGGCCCTCGCCCTCGAAAAGGAGTCCCCCTCGGGATATGTCATCGAGACGATGACCTCCCTCACGGAGGCGGAAGCGGCCACCGCGGCCGCGAGGCAGGTTTCGGACGGCACGGTCCTGGCGCTTCTTGCCCGCCCCCTGCGCCTGACCCCCGAAACGGCGGAACTCGCCGCCGCCACGCTCCGTTCCGCGGGTGCGGACGTCCTCGGCGCCAACTGCGGCGCTTCGCCCGAAGACGCCTTTTCGCTCCTCCAAGCGCTCCGGCGCGCCGACGAAGGCCCCTTCGCCGCGCGGATTTCCGGCGGCCTTCCGGGCCATACGCTCTCACCCGCGGAATTCGCCGGATGGGGCCTGCGATTCAAGAAATTGGGTTGTACGTGGATCGGCGGCTGTTGCGGGACGACTCCCGCGCACATCCGGGAATTTAAACGATCTCTTTGATCTTTCGGACAATCGCGGCGGCGGAAAGACCCGCCTGCTCGACCAACTCCTCCGGCTTGCCCGAGCCGGGGAGGATGCGGACCGCCACTTTGTAGACGGGCACCTTCGGCTGCTCGGCCAGGACCTCCAAGACCGCGTCTCCCAAGCCGCCTTCCGGCCAATGGTCCTCCACCACGACCAAGGCCTTGGTTTCCTGCGCGGCCTTTCTCAAGGTCTTGGCGTCGATCGGCTTGACGGAATAGGCGTCGATCACCCGCACGGAAACACCGTCCTTGGCCAGGAGGTCGGCGGCCTTGAGGGATTCGTGCAGAGTCACGCCGGCGGCGACGAGAGTGACCGCGTCTTGGCCCGAAGACCGGAGCGTCTTGGAGCCCCCCACTGGAAACTTTTCCGAAACATCGTAAAGCACCGGCGTCGCCGGGCGGCTCGTGCGGAGATAAACGATGCCGGGCGTCTTGATCATCTCCTCGACCAAGGCCTCGGAGGACACGGCGTCCGACGGGTACAGAACGGTGCTTCCGTGCACGGCCCGGAACATCGCGATGTCTTCCAATCCCATTTGCGACGGACCGTCCTCCCCGATGGAGACGCCCACGTGCGAGCCCGCGCACTTGAGATTGGCCTCCGACACCGCCGCCATGCGGATCTGGTCGTAGGCGCGCGTCAGAAAGGCTGCGAACGACGAGGCGAACGGGATCTTGCCGCGCCGCGCGAGTCCCACGCCCACGCCGATCATGTTCTGCTCGGCGATGAACATCTCGAAATAGTTCTCTTTCCTCTTTTCCATGAGGATTTCGGCGAAGGTCGAGTTTTTCGTCTCCGCGTCGATGGCCACCAGGTTGGGATGCTGGACGACCAAGCGGGCCAAGGCCTGGCCGTACGCCTTGCGGGTCGCGACCTTGTCGCCCTTCTGATAGGACGGGGCCGGGGCCGGCGACACGGGCGCCGCAGCGGGCTTCAAGTCCTGGGGCTTTTGGACCGGGCCCTTGAGTTTCCGGTCGACCGGTCCGAGCTCCTTCAACGCCTTTTCCAAATCCGCGGGAGACAGGGCCTTGCCATGCCAGCCGGGTTTGTCGGCCAGGAAGGAGATGCCGTGACCCTTAATCGTTTTCGCGACAATCGCCTTGGGTCGGCCGTTCGCCGCAAATGTCGCCTCGTAGGCCTTTTCGATCTCGGGAAAGGAATGACCGTCGATCGTGACCACGTCCCATCCGAAGGCCGCGAGGCGTTTTGAGTAGGCCTCGGCATCGTGGCCATACATGGTTTCCTGCGATTGGCCGAGCCGGTTCACGTCCACCACGGCGATCAAGTTGTCGAGCTTGTAGTAGGCCGCGATCTGCGCCGCCTCCCAGACCGAGCCCTCCGCCATCTCTCCGTCTCCCAAAAGGACGAACGTCCGGTAAGGCAGCTTATCGAGGAACTTGGCGTTCAACGCCATGCCGGCGCCGATGGAAAGACCCTGCCCCAGGCTTCCGGTCGCGGCCTCCGCATAGCGGAAGGCGGGCGTGGGATGTCCTTGGAGAGGGCTGCCCAGCTTGCGGAGGGTCATTAGATCGGCCTCCGTCAGGACGCCGGCCGCGGCATAGAGGGAGTACAAAAGCGGGGCCGCATGCCCCTTGGAGAAGATCACCCGGTCGTTGTTCGGATGTTCCGGACGGTCCAGGTCGGCCCGCAGGTATTTGAAGAAGAGAGCGGTCATCAGGTCCGCCGCCGAGAGGGAGGACGTGGGATGGCCTGAGGCCGCCTCCGTCGTGGAGACGAGGATGTGATGACGAACGAGCTTGGACAGATCTTGAAGGGCCGCCATGGATGAGGTTCCTTTCGCAAGACCTCTATACTTTTTGGCCGGGGCATGGGAAGATGATTTTGGAGGCCTTTTTGAGATTTCGGACCGCGCTCGCCTGCTTGTGCGCCGCCATCATCCTGTCGACCGTCATCGCCTCGCCCGCAAGGGCCAAGAAGAAGGGAAAAGAGGCCGCCGGCGGTCCTTCGGCCGCGTCCCTCTATAAGGAGTTGGATCTCTTCACGAAGGTCTTGAACCTCGTTCAGGACGACTATGTCGAAGATCCCGACGGGCGCGAGCTGGTCTACGGGGCGATCCGCGGGCTTCTCTCCACGCTCGACCCGCATTCCGTCTTCATGACGCCCGAAGCCTACCGCGAACTTCGGGTGGACACCGAGGGACGCTTCGGGGGCGTGGGTCTCGAGGTGACGGTCAGGAACAACGTGCTCACGGTCGTCACCGCCATCGAGGGTTCTCCCGCGGAAAAGGCGGGGGTCCATGCCGGCGACCGCATCCTCAAGATCGACGGCGTCTCCACCAAGGAGATCGGCCTGGCGGAAGCCGTCCGCAAGATGCGCGGCTCGCGCGGTTCCAAGGTGCATCTGACTCTGTTGCGCGAGGGACAGCGCGACCCCATTGAAGTCAGCCTCCATCGCGACACCATCCGAATCAAGAGCGTCCGCTCAAGTCTCGAGGAGGGGGGCTTCGGCTACGTCCGGATCGCGTCGTTCCAGGAGGATACGGACGAGGACCTGAGGAAGAATCTGGACGCCCTTGAGAAGAAGAACAAGGGTCCTCTCAAAGGGCTCGTGATCGATCTGCGCAACAACCCGGGGGGCCTGCTCGACGAGGCGGTCGACGTCAGCGACGAATTCCTCGAGTCGGGAACGATCGTCACGACCGCGAGCCGCAACCACGAGGTCGACCGCCGGATCGCGACCAAGAGCGGAAAAGAGCCGTCTTATCCACTCATCATCATGGTGAACGGAGGCAGCGCCTCCGCGGCCGAAATCGTCGCCGGCGCCCTCCAAGACCACAAGAGGGCCGTGCTCCTGGGCACGCAGACCTTCGGCAAGGGGACGGTCCAGACCATTTTCGAGTTGGGGGACGGAGCGGCGCTCAAGCTCACCGTCGCCAAGTACTATACGCCCAAGGGGCGCTCGATCCAAGCCGAGGGCATCAAACCGGACGTCGTGGTCGAGGCGCAGAAGCCGCGCCAGACGGGATCTCCGGCGTCGAAAGACCGTTACGTGAGCGAGAAAGATCTCGCGGGACACCTCGAAAAGAAGGTCGAAAAGAAGAAAGAGGCCGAAGCCGCCAAGACGGAAGAGGAAGATTACCAGAAGCGCGTCGCTTTGAACTATCTCAAGAGCTGGCAGGTCTTCCAAAAAAAGTGATGTAGGGGCGAACCTCGTGTTCGCCCTTACTGCGTTTTCAAGATGGGCGACGGCCGGTTCGCCAGGCGCACCGCTTCGCGGCGGATCACCCGCATGGCGGCGGGCAGGGATTTCTTGACACCCCACTTCAGGAGAAACCTCGGGACCCCCGATCCCGGATCAGTCTCGACGCGGTAGAACATCAAGGTGCGCTTCGCATCCCCTTCAAACGGCTCGAGCCGGAATTCCCCTCTCAGGGTTCTGATATTCCCCGCCATCTTTTCCCACGAGCACCGGTAGACGCCCTTCTCCCCTTCCGTCTCGTCGTTCACGTTCCTCATGACCATCCACTTGTTGGAGACCGGCCAGGGCAGGTCGTAATATTGAAAGGTGTGGTTGATCCAGGACGTCTTGCTCCTCTGATTTTGCGTGGGATCGAAGATCCGATCCCCCAAAAGCTTGTAGAAGTCGTCCACCTTCTTGATCGAAGCGGACTGCTGCGCGATCTCCTCCGAAAGGGCGCGGCTGTCGACCAGCTGCGGCAGCTTGTACTTGGACCATTCATTGGCCTGGATGAACAGGCGCCAGACCACCTTGGGGGGGGCTTGGATGACACCCTCCATCTGGCCCCAAACCCCCTTTTTGAGATACCCCCCGTCCGTGAAGGTCTCGCCCTTTCGGAGTCGCTCGACCCGTTCCTCCGCCGACAGGACCTCGGGCGCTTTGGCGTACGAGGGCCTGAATTGACCGGCGAACGGGATGGAGGTAAAAAGGAGCAACGCGTAGGCGAATTTCTTCTTCATCATAAGGAAAGGTATGTCGATCGACTCTCTGAGTCAAGAATCACGGGTCTTTCCGCCCCCCCCGTCCGTCAGGAGGAACGCCTGGATCAAGGACGTCGCATCGTATCAGGCCATGTACGACCGCTCCCTCAGGGACCCGGAGGGCTTTTGGGACGAAATCGCCTCGGAGTTTTTCTGGTTCCGAAAATGGCGAAAGGTCCTCTCTTACGACTGGAACGACAGGATCGACATTCGGTGGTTCGAGGGAGGCCGGACCAACCTCTGCGTCAACGCCGTCGACCGGCATTTGAAAAAAAACGCGGACCGCCTGGCCTACCTCTGGATCGGCAATGACGGCGAGGAGCGCCGGCTGACGTACTCCGACCTCGCGCGGGAGGTCGGGCGCACCGCCAACGCCCTCAAGTCCCTCGGCGTCAAGAAGGGGGACCGCGTCGCGATCTACCTTCCCATGATTCCGGAGCTTCCGATCGCCATGCTCGCTTGCGCGCGGATCGGGGCGGTCCATTCGGTCGTCTTCGGCGGATTTTCGGCCGAAGCCCTGAAAGACCGCATCCTCGATTGCGGGGCTAAAATCCTGATCACCAGCGACGGCGGCGTGCGAGGCCCCAAGAAGTTCCCGATGAAGGAGACGGCCGACGCGGCCATGGATCACTGCGCCCGCGATGGACATCGCGTCGACGCCTGCCTCGTCGTCCGCCGGACCGGGGACGCGGTGCCCATGGCCTCCGGACGCGATCAACCTTGGTCGGACCTGGTGGGCCGCGCCTCTCCGGAGTGCCCCGCCGAAGCCATGGACGCGGAGTCCCCTCTCTTCATCCTCTACACCTCAGGCTCGACGGGAAAGCCCAAGGGCGTCCTTCACACGACGGCGGGCTACATGATCCATGCGGCGGCCACATTCAAATACGTCTTCGACTATCATCCCGCGGACCTTTTTTTCTGCACGGCGGACATCGGCTGGGTCACGGGGCACAGCTACCTGGTCTACGGCCCGCTCGCGAACGCGGCCTCCCTCGTCCTCTTTGAGGGCGTTCCCAACCACCCCAAACCGGACCGTTTTTGGGAGATCGTCGAACGCCACAAGGTGACGATCCTGTACACCGCTCCCACCGCCATCCGCGCCCTGATGCGGGAGGGGGAGGAATGGCCGGCCCAGCGCGACCTGTCGTCGCTCAGGATCCTCGGCACCGTTGGCGAGCCGATCAATCCCGAGGCGTGGATGTGGTACCACCGGGTCATCGGCAAGGAGAGATGCCCCATCGTGGATACCTGGTGGCAGACGGAGACCGGAGGCATCCTCATCAGCCCCCTGCCCGGAGCCATGGCGACCAAACCGGGTTCGGCCTCCCGTCCCTTTTTCGGCGTCGAACCGGCCATCCTCCGCGAGGACGGCACGGAGTGCGGGGTCAACGAGGGCGGCTACCTCGTTCTCAAACGCCCGTGGCCGGGGATGATGCGGACGGTCTACGGCGACCACGGCCGCTTTCGGGAGACCTATTTCACGCGCTTTCCGGGGACGTACTTCACCGGCGACGGGGCGCGGCGCGACGCGGATGGCGACTACTGGCTCATGGGCCGGATCGACGACGTTCTGAACGTCTCGGGCCATCGGATCGGGACGGCGGAGGTCGAGAGCGCCTTGGTCTCGCACCCCGCGGTCGCGGAGGCGGCGGTCGTCGGCTTCCCGCATGAGATCAAGGGGCAGGGGATTTATGCCTTTGTGGTGTTGAAGAACGATGCAGGGGCGGATATCAAGGCCCTGCAAAATCAGGTCCGTACCGAAATCGGCCCCATCGCCGTCCCGGACGTGATTCAAATGGCCAACGCCCTGCCCAAGACCCGCTCCGGCAAGATCATGCGGCGGATTTTAAGGAAGATCGCGGAAGGAAGGCCGGATGAAGTCGGAGACACGTCGACGCTGGCCGATCCTGCTGTCGTTGCGACCCTGATTCAATCACATCGAAGGTGATGCCGAGGAGATGTTCGAAGCGGACTTGGAAGGGGCCGGGATCTTGAGCGTCTGGCCTTGTTTGAGCTTTTTCGGATCGGAGATGCCGTTGGCGGCCTTCAATTGGCCCGTGGTGACGTTGTACTTCTTGGCGATCTCCCCCAGCGTGTCGCCCGACTGGACCTTGTGGGTCGCGTGGCCTCCCTTGCCGGACGACTTCTCGACCATCGCGACGTTCCGGCCGCCTCGTGATTTCTTCGCGTACTTCGTCCCCTTCCCCGCCTTCGCGTACCGGGTCTTGCCGGGTGCGGTCTGAATCTTGAGCTTCTGCCCCACCCGGACCTTCGACCAGTTGACGTGGGGATTGTAGTCCTTGAGGGCCGCGACGCTGATCCCCAGATTCCGGCTGATGGACTTGGCCGTATCGCCTCGGCGAACGCGGTAGGCGATCATCCGCCCGCCACGCCTCCGTTCGTACACCTTTTCATAGAACGATTCCCCTTCCGGCGGTGCCATGGGGAGGGTGATCTGGGTTCCTGCGCTCAGGGTGTCGTCAATGCCTCTCCCGTTGGCGGCGGCCAGGAGGACCGGGGGCACGTCGTGTTCGTCGGCCAGGCGGCGGATGGACTTGATCTCGTCCACCGTCACCTTCTCGTCGCCCAGCCTCTCATAGGGCTTGAGGGAGGCGTAACTGGAGAGGAACTTGCCGCCGGTTCCCGCGGGGACCTTGATCTGATAATTTCGGCCCTGGGGCGGCGTGACCCAATGCAGGATCTCCGGATTCAGGGCCTTCATCTCCTCATAGGTGATCCCGGCGCATTTTGCGGCCACCCGGAGGTCAACCGGCTCTTCGATCTCGACCGACTCGAAAGCGACGGGCGATTCGTAGGGGATGTTCTTGAAGCCGTACTTTTCAGGATCACGGGCGATCATCGCGGCCGCGATGAGCTTGGGAACGTAGTCCTTCGTTTCGTTGCGGAGATAACGTCCATGAGACAGCTCCCAGAAGTCCTCGGTCGCGTACTTGCGGATGGCCCGGTCGATCTTTCCTTCGCCCGCGTTGTAGCTGGCGGCCGCCAGGTACCAATCGTTGTAGCGGTCGTAGAGGTCCTTCAGGTACTTCGCGGCGGCGACGGTGGATTTTTCGGGATCGCGCCTCTCGTCCACCCATTGATCGACTTGGAGGCCGTAACGAACGCCCGTCTGGTAGATGAACTGCCAGGTCCCCGTCGCCCGGGCTCGGGAATAGGCGTGGGGGTTGAACCCGCTCTCGATCATGGCCAGGTAGACCAGGTCCTGCGGCAAACCATGCTGCTTCAGAACCTTCCGGATCATCGGAATGTACTTGGCAGACCGTGCCAAATACCGTTCGAAATGGGACCGTCCCGTTCCTTGAAAGTAATCCAGCCAGTCCTGAACACGGTCGTTCATGACGAGCGGGATGTCCGGGCGCTGGATTTCCGCGAAATGGTCCTGGGGAATGGCCGTTTCGACGTTTTTGGGCGCCGTCGCGCACGCGCCGAGGACCCCGACGGCCGAGAGAAGAGCGAAAATGATCTTCAGACGAATGATCTTCATACTTTAGCGTCTTGTCGGGATTTGACCCCCATTAAACCGTTCTTCGGCGCCCAAGTCAAAGAGTTTCCTTCAATCCGCATGCTTCCTCAAAAATGTCGGGACGTCGTATTCGTCCGAGTCAGGCTCCCGGTTCATGAAATCTTGGAGCCGGAAGTCGCCCATCATGCGTTTCAGGTCCGAATGAACCGGGATTTTGGCGCGGGAGGACGGGGCCCGGGGCGCGGGTTCTTCCATTTCGACCTCCTGAAGGACCAGGTCGGGTCGAGCGGAGGCCGCCATCGGCATTTCGGGGGCCTCGCGGACCGGTTGCTTCTGGTAGGGCACGAACTCCGTCGGGCGCCGCAGGGCCTTCTCGAATCCGGTCGCGATGACCGTCACACGGACCTCGGAACCCATCGTCGGGTCGACCACCGCTCCGAAGATGATGTTGGCGTCCTCGTGCGCCTCCTCCTGGATCAACTTGGCCGCCTCGTTGACCTCGAAGAGCGTCAGATCCGGGCCTCCGGTGACGTTGAGCAGGATCCCCGTCGCCCCGCGGATCGAAATGTTTTCCAGGAGGGGCGAAGAGATCGCCCGCGTCGCGGCTTCGTTGGAGCGGTGCTCGCCGGAGGCGCTTCCGCTGCCCATGAGGGTCGTGCCCATCGTGCTCATGACGGCCCGGATGTCGGCAAAATCGAGATTGATGAGCCCCTCCACCAGGATGAGGTCCGAAATGCCGCGGACGGCGTGCAGGAGCACTTCGTCGGCCATCTTGAAGGCGTCGGTCAGTGCCATGTTCTTGCCCGCGACGATCAAGAGCCTTTCGTTGGGGATGCTGATCAGGCTGTCCACCGACTCCTCCAAGGACTCGAGGCCCTGCTGGGCGAATCGTCCCCGGCGCTTTCCCTCGAAGCTGAAGGGTTTCGTCACGACGCCGATGGTGAGCGCGCCCAGGTCCCGCGCGATCCTCGCGATGACGGGCGCCGCCCCGGTGCCGGTCCCGCCGCCCATGCCGGCGGTGATGAAGACCATGTCCGCGCCTTCTAGAAAGCGCGTGATCTCGGCCTCGCTCTCGATCGCCGCTTTGCGCCCCACCTCGGGATCGGCCCCCGCCCCGAGTCCCCGGGTCAGGTCGCGGCCCAACTGCATCTTGATCGGGGCCCGGCTGCCCTTGAGGGCCTGGAGGTCCGTGTTCGCGGTGATGAAGTCGATCCCGCCGCTCGCGAGCACGCGTTCCAGACCGGAGACGCTCCATTTTTCGATCATCGTGTTGACCGCGTTGCCGCCCGCCCCTCCCAGCCCGATCACCTTGATCTTGGCGCCCTGTACGGATTCCTCTTCCACCAGTTCAAACATGATATGCCCCCGTGTTCTCTCGGTTAGAGTTTAGAAAATCTCTTCGATCCACTCGCGCATGCGTTCCTTCACCTTGTGGTAGACGTTGTCCTCGCGGTTGCGGAAGATCCGGCTGCCCTGGTTCCGGCTCCCGTAGAGGACGAGCCCGACGCCCGTTGCGTGGAGGGGGTTTTTCACGACGTCCACCAATCCGCCGATCCCCTTGGGGGCGCCCCGCCGCACCGGCAGGTTGAAGACTTGCTCGGCCAGCTCCGGCATGCCTTCGAGGAGGGTACTTCCCCCGGTGAGCACGACGCCGGAAGCGATCATGTCCTCGTAGCCCGATTTGACGATCTCCTGCTTGATGAGCGTGAAAATCTCCTCCACGCGCGGCTCGATGATCTCGGAGAGGATCTGGCGCGAGATGATCCGGTCCGAACGGCCGCCGACCGAGGGCACCTCGATCGTCTCCTCCCGGCCCACCATCGAGGACAGGCCGCATCCGAAGCGCTGCTTGATCTTCTCGGCATCCACCAGGGGCGTCCGAAGGCCGATCGCGATGTCGTTCGAGATGTGGTTGCCGCCGATCGAGAGGACCGAGGTGTGCACCAGGCTCCCGCCCGAGAAGACCGCGAGGTCGGTCGTCCCGCCTCCGATGTCGATGATGGCGACACCCAAGTCCTTCTCCTCCTGCGTGAGCGTCGCCTCGGCCGCCGCGAGCTGCTCCAAGATAATGTCGTTCACGTTCAAGCCCGCCCGGTTGCAGCACTTGACGATGTTCTGGGCCGAGGTGACGGCCGCGGTGACGATGTGAACCTTGGCCTCGAGCCTGACGCCCGACATGCCGATGGGGTCCTTGATGCCGTCCTGCTCGTCCACCACGAATTCCTGGGGAATCACGTGGATGACCTCCCGGTCCAGCGGGATCGCCACCGCCTGAGCCGCGTCGACGGCCTTTTCGACGTCGGCGGCCCGGACCTCCTTGTCCTTGAGGGCGCAGATGCCGTGGCTGTTGATGCCGCGGATGTGCCCGCCCGCGATGCCCGTGTAGACCGACGTGATCGGTCCGCCGGCGATCGCCTCCGCCTCGTCCACGGCACGGCGGATGGATTCGACCGTGCTCTCGATGTTGATCACCACGCCCTTGCGCAAACCTTTGGACGGGGAGGTTCCGACGCCGATGATGTCCACGCCGTCCTCCACCACCTGGCCGACGATCGCGCAGATTTTCGTCGTACCGATATCCAGCCCTACGATGAGATTGTCTTTTTTGCCCATCTGGTCACCCCTCCATTGAATGAGAAAACTGGTTTAAATTTCATCGATCTTGTTTCGCACCGTCACGGACGACCACTCGCCGGTCCAGAGAGAGATCCACGACCTTGGGCGCCCTCCCACCGCCCTGGATCGTGCTCCAAGCCTGCGTAAATCTCTGAAGCCGCTCTTCCCACGTCAGCTCCCCGCCTTCCGGTCCAAGCGTCAGCTGGATGCACGGCTCCCTGGTGAAGAGCGTCAGCCCCGCCCGCGCGTCCCATCGGGCCTCCGAAACGCCCAAGGCGTTGAAGAGATCGGAAGTCTCGAGGGACTTCACGAGCGCCATCAACCGCGGCAGGCGTTCCGGGATCTCGTCGGCCGCGAGCCCCGTCAGGATGGGGAAATCCTTGGGGTCGGAGGCGTCGAGTTTCTTGAAGACCTTGCCCTCGCGGCTCACGAGGTAAAACTCCGAATCGATCTCGATCAATGCCGCTGGCTCCTCCTCTTCCACCCAAATGAAGATCCGGGCCGGGAACCTCTTGGAGAGCCGGACGTCCTTGACCCAGGGGTACCGCAGCACGCGCTTGCGCACGTCTTGGAGCCGCAGCGTCAGGATGTTGTCGCCCTTCTTGACCTCCGAGAGACGGATCAGGTCGAATTCGTTCAAACGGCGGAGCGGCGACATCACGACGACTTCCTTCACCCTGAGAAAGGACGGCGGATTCTTGACGACCAGGTAAACTCCGGCCGCGGCGATCACCGCCACCGAGAGCCGGACCGCGATGCGAAACAATCGTTTCACGATCCTCATATCTTGAGCCCCGCCCCTTTCAGGATCTCCTCGCACAAGTCCTCAAAGGAAATGCCCGCGGCCGCCGCGGCCTTGGGAACCAAACTCGTCTCCGTCATCCCGGGCACGGTGTTCACCTCCAGGAAGTAAGGGTGAACCTCGTGTTCGCCCTCCAAGATGAAATCCATCCTCGCGAATCCGGCGAGCTTGAGGACCTTCCAAATCCGCTCCGATGTCTTCTGGAGCCGGTCGCGCAGGGAATCCGGGATGCGGGCCGGCACGATGTAATCGGTCGCGCCCTTCGTGTACTTGGAGGCGTAGTCGTAGAATCCGCTCTTGGGGACGATCTCCACGACGGGCAGGGCCCGGCCGTTCACCATCGAAACCGTCACTTCCGTCCCCGTAATGAACTCCTCGACCAAGACCGTCTCATCCAACGCCAAGGCCTGGGCGACGGCCGGAGCAAATTCCTTTTCATCGCGTACGATGGAGATCCCGATGGTCGATCCCTCGCGGTTGGGCTTGACGACGACGGGCAACGGCAGAAACCGCGCGGCGACGGCCCCGGCATCCGAGCGTGTCGCAATCTTCCAAACCGGCGTCATGATCTCGTCCCCCATCTCCGAGACCAGCACCTTCTTGGTCAGCTCCTTGTCCATGCCGATGGCCGACGCGAGGGGGCCCGAACCCGTGTAGGGGATCCCCATGATCTCCAGGAGGCCTTGGACGGTTCCGTCCTCGCCGTAGCGCCCGTGGAGGGCGATAAACGCGACCTGGACGCCGGCGGCCTTCAGCTTCTCCGGGAGGTCGCGCCCGGCGTCGATCTCCGCGACGTCGTACCCTTTCGCGCGCAAGGCGGCCGCCACCGCCCTGCCGCTGCGCAGGGACACATCGCGCTCCTTGGAGAGCCCGCCGAGCAGGACCCCGATCTTTTTACTCTTCGCCGACAACGCGAACCTCCGTCTCCATCGTGATGCCGAATTTTTCCTTCACCTTGTCCTTCATGAGTCCGATCAACGCGAGGACGTCCTTCGCCGTCGCCCCGCCCTCGTTCACGATCCAATTGGCGTGCTTCGCCGAGATCCTGGCGCCGCCGACGCGGACGTCCTTCAACCCCGCTTCTTCAATCATCTTGGCCGCGAACATTTTCTTCTTTCCCTCTTCGTGGTTTTTGAAGACCGACCCGATGTTCGGGACGTTCAGGGGCTGCGTCTCCAGCCGGTAGGCCCGGTGCTTCTGAATCCTTCCGCGGACGAGCTCGGAGGCCATGCGTGCCAGACCGAAGCGGGCCGAAAGGACGATCGCTCCGCGGGGGAAATGGCTCTCGCGGTAGCCGTACCGGATCTTGTCCTTGGGCCAGGTGGTCAAACGGCCTTCCTTGTCCAGGAACGTCACCGAAATGACGGTCTGGGACAGGTCCCCCTCGTGGGTCCCGGCGTTCATCACGAGACCGCCGCCGACGTTGCCCGGAATCCCGGAGACGGCCTCCAGACCCGAGAGGCCTTCCTCCGCGGTGAAATCGACGAGCCGAGGCAGACCGACACCGGCCTCCGCATAGACGACCACCCTCCCGTCCTGTTCCCCTTCGACCTCGACCTTGGTGAAGCCCTCGGAGAGGCTCACGACGACGCCGCGGATCCCTTGATCGCGGACCAGGAGGTTGCTCCCCGCCCCCAAGGCGAAGACCGGAAGTTTCGCCTGGGCGGCGAGCCGTACGACGGCGGCCAGTTCGTCGATGGTCTTGGGATAGACCAACGCGTCCGCCGGGCCGCCGATGCGGATTGAGGTGTGCCGGGACATCGGCTCGTCGAAACGCGTCCCTTCGCAGACCTGCAGAACTTGCTGTCTTAGGGCTTCCTTCATTTCAATCCCTTCGCGATCTCCTTGCCCGCCTTCCAGACGTCCCCCGCGCCGAGGGTCAGCACGATGTCGCCCTTTTGGAGGCGCGGCAGAACCGCGGTCGCGATCTCGTCGACGCGCGGCACAAAGGCCACGCCGCGTCCTCCGCGCCGTTTCTTGACGGCGTCCGCGAGCGCCTCGCCGCTGACGCCCCGGATGGGTTCCTCGCTCGCGGCGTAAATCTCCGTGATCACCACCTCGTCCGCGTCCCCGAAGGCCTTTGCGAAATCCTCGAAGAGATCTTTCGTCCGCGTATAGCGATGGGGTTGGAAGATCACCCACAGGCGGCCCCTTTTCACGGCGCCACGGAGGGCCTTCGTCGTCGTCACCATCTCGACAGGGTGATGTCCGTAGTCGTCGATGACCATGACATCCCCTTGATGGATGATCTCGAGACGCCGCCCGATGCCGCGAAAGTTCGCGAGCCCCTTGCGGATGTCCGCAAATTTGATCCCGAGCTCGCGTCCGACGGCGACGGCGGCCAGGCTGTTCAAGACGTTATGGAGCCCCGGCTGGCGGAGCCGGATCCGGCCCAGGGTCTCGCCCCGGAACTTGACGTCGAACTCGCTCCCCCAACCCTTTTGGCGGATGGACGACGCCTGGTAGTCGGCGGCCTTCTCGATGCCGTAGGTAAATCCCCGCTTGGCGAAGCGGTCCGCCAGGCGTGCCGTCTCCGGATGATCCGCGCAGAAGATCGCGGCCCCGTAGAACGGGATCTTTCCGGAAAACTCCCCGAACGTCTCGCGGAGGGCGTCAAAGTCCCGGTAGTGTTCCATGTGTTCCCGGTCGATGTTGGTGATGACCGCGATGGTCGGGTTCAGGTGCAGAAAAGACCCGTCGGATTCGTCGGCCTCGGCGACCAGGAAGTCCCCCTTGCCCAGGCGGGCGTTGGTCCGGAGGCTCTTCACCCGCCCGCCGATGACGACCGTCGGATCGAAGCCGCCGGCGTCCAGAACGGCGGCGACGAGCGAGGTCGTGGTCGTCTTGCCGTGGCTGCCCGCGACCGCGATGCCGTACTTGAGCCGCATGAGCTCGGCCAGCATCTCCCCCCGGGAAATCACGGGAATTCCGCGCTTGGCGGCCTCGGCGACTTCGGGGTTCGACTTGGCCACGGCCGAGGAGACGACGACGACCTGCGGCGGATTCGCCCTCGAGACGTTCTCCGCCTTGTGGCCGAAGTGGACCTTGGCGCCGCGCCTCCGCAAGCGGTCGGTCACGGGCGAACGTTTCAGGTCCGAGCCCGCGACGCGGCAGCCCATCGTCAGAAGGATTTCGGCGAGCCCGCTCATGCCGATGCCCCCGATGCCCACGAAGTGGATGTCTTTAATCGTTGGATACATGAAGCTTCAAAATCTCCCTCAACACCGCCTCCGCCGCCGGCGTCTTTTGCGCCTGCGCCAGTCTCTCGCGCATGGCGGCCAATTCTCCGCGCGCGGCCTCGTAATGCAAAACGCGGTCCGCAAGCCTTTCCGGAAGCTCCGCGTTCGGAATCACCTCCGCGCCGCGGCAAGCCGCGACCGCCTCGGCGTTGAACCGCTGGTGGTCGTCCGCCGCGAACGGATATGGGACCAGAATCGACGGCGTCCTCGTGGCCATGAGCTCCGAAACCGTCGAAGCGCCCGCCCGGCTCACAACCAAATCGGCCTCCCGGAAGACTCGCCCCATGTCCTCCACAAAGGCCGCGACCTCGTGCGGGATCTTCGTCCTCCCGTAGGCCT
Organism: bacterium; assembly: GCA_035454885.1. Lineage (NCBI taxonomy): Bacteria > bacterium. The sequence continues at coordinate 26,048 of DATIGE010000077.1, read as the reverse complement.
CCCGGACCCACCCCTCGTCGTTCGCACCGGTCTGATGAAGGACGCGGAGGGGTTTTCGGGACGCTTCCAAGGCCGGCAGGGCGGCCACCATGGCCTTGTTGATCGCCGTGGCTCCTTGGCTCCCGCCGAGGATGGCGACCGTGAAATCCCCCCGTTCGGTCTTGGTTTGCCGTCCGATCTCGGTCAATTCCGAGCGGACCGGGGTACCCGTCAGCCTCACCTTCGCCGCCGGAAAAAATTCCGCCGCCTTGGGAAAGGCGATGCAGATGAGATTCGAGAACCGTCTCAAAAGCCGGTTGGTGAACCCGGGGATCGCGTTCGGCTCCAAGACGGCGCTCGGGATTCCCAGCCAGCGTGCCCCCAAGATCATCGGCCCGGAGCTGTAGCCGCCGATCCCCAAGACCACGTCCGGCCGGAAGCTTTTCAGGATCGACCGGGCCTGAAGAAAGGCCGCCGGAAGCGACGCGAAGGTTTTCAATCGTTGATACCATCCCTCTCCCTTGATCCGACCGACGTTCAAAGCCACGTGGCGGAACCCCGCCCTCTCCAGGATCGTCTTCTCCAGCCCCCGGTCCGACCCCACGAAGAGGACGGCCCCTCCCGGGTTCAGCTCCAAGAAGACCTGGGCCACGGAGATACCCGGGAACAAGTGTCCGCCCGTCCCTCCGGCTGCGATCAGCAATTTCACACCTCGATCCTCGACGACACATTGAGCAAAACCCCCACGCACGTCAGCGACACGATCATCGCGGTGCCCCCATAGCTTAAGAACGGCAGCGCCAATCCCTTGGTCGGGAGGAGCCCCATCACCACGGCGATGTTGAAGACCACCTGAAAGCTGAAGAGGACGGCGATCCCGAGCGCCAGGAACGACGAATAGGAATCCGGCGCCTTCCAGGCGATGACGAAGGCCCGGAAGAGCCAGACGGCGAAAAGACCGATGACGGTGAGCGTCCCCAGGAGCCCCAGCTCCTCGCCGATGACGGAAAAGATAAAATCCGTATGCGCCTCGGGAAGGTAGAAAAGCTTCTGCTTGCCCTCGCCGAGTCCCTGGCCGAAGAGGTTGCCCGAATGGAACGCGAGGTAGGACTGGATGATCTGAAACCCCGCCCCCTGCTTGTGCTCCCAGGGGTTCAGGAAGGCCATGATCCTCTGCTTCCGGTACTCGACGCCGAAGATGAGGTAGTAGAACGCCGGCAGCGCGAGCAGGATTTCGGAGAGAAGATACGAGATCCGCGCCCCGCCGATGAACATGAGCACCAGCACCGTCGCCGCCATGACGACGGCGTTGCCGAGGTCGTCCCCCGCCAGCACGAGCACGACGAGCATCCCCGACAGGATCATCGGCGGCACGAATCCCACGAGGAAGATCTGGATCTTCTCCTGTTTCTTGGTGAGGACGTAGGCCATGAAAATGATCAGGGCGATCTTGGCGAATTCGGAGGGTTGGAACGAGAAAGGCCCCAGCTTGAACCATCGCTGGGCCCCGCCCGCCTTGGTACCGAGGCCCGGAACGAGCACGCAAACAAGGAGGATCAGGGCGACGCCGAAGACGGGGTACGAAATCTTGCGGTAGAACTCGAGCGGCACGATCTTGGCCACGGCGAGCCCCAGGGAGCCGATCACGACCGCCATGAGCTCCTTCTTGAGAAAGTACGTGCTGTCGTGAAAGCGCTCCCTCGCGAGCACGCCGGAGGCCGAATAGACCATGGTCAGCCCGAGGGCCACCAAGAGAAGGGTCGCCAGCAGCAACGTATAGTCGAAATGCTTTTTCAAAGCTGCCTCACAAGTCGTTGAAACGCGTCTCCGCGGTCCTTGTAGTCCCGGAACTGGTCGAAACTCGAACATGCGGGGGAGAGCAGGACGACGTCCCCCGGCTGCGCGCGTCCACCCGCCCATTGGACCGCCCGGTCCATGGTGTCGGCGGGCACGACCTCGATGGCCCCTTTGAGAGCCTTAGCGATGGCCGGCCCCGCCTCGCCGATGGTCAGAACGAACTTGGCCTTCCGCCGGGCGGCGTCCCGGAGCGGCGCGTAGCTCCCGCCCTTGTCCCGTCCGCCCGCGATCAGGATCACGCGGCCGTCCTCGAACCCCTCGAGCGATTTGACCGCCGCGTCGACGTTCGTTCCCTTCGAATCGTCGTAATAACGGACCCCGTTCCGCTCCCGCACGAACTGGGTGCGGTGGGGGAGCCCCTCGAAAGTCTCGACCGTCCTTTGGGTCGCCGCCGGCGTGGCCCCCGCGGCACGCGCCACGGCGATCGCCGCCTTCATGTTCTCCGCGTTGTGAATGCCGACCAGCTTCATCCCGGCGAGCGAATGCGCTTCGCGGGTGAAATCGATTTTTTGCGCCCTTGCGCCGCGCACGCCGCGCGCCACGACGGGGTCCGCGCCGTTGTAGACGAGGACGTCACGGGGTCCTTGGTTCCTGAAGATGCGGAACTTGGACTTCGCGTACGCCGCGAAGGACGGATAGCGGTCCAGATGATCCTCCGTCACGTTCAGGATCGCGGCGATCTTGGGCCGAAACACTTTGGAGCAGGTATCCAGCTGATAGCTGGAGACCTCGGCGACCACCCAATCGAAGGCCTTTTTCTCTTCCACGATTTCCATGAGCGGCGTTCCGATGTTGCCCCCAAGGGCCACCTTCTTTTTCGAGCGTCTCAGCATGGATTCGATCAGGGACACGGTCGTCGACTTGCCGTTGGTCCCCGTGACCGCGATCATCGGCGATTTCAAGAGCGCCGCCGCGAGCCCGAACTCCCCCAAGACGGGAACCCCGCGCCGCCGGGCCCTCTTGAGCTCCGGCAAATCCAAGGGCACGCCCGGAGAGAGGACGACGAGGTCTCGCCCTTGGAAGGCCTCCTCCGGATGCCCGCCCCAAAAGCCCTCGAGTCCGCGGAGGTCCGAGGGGAAGGGCCCGAGATCCGCCTTCGCCCTCTGGTCCGTCACCGCGACCTTGGCTCCGCGGCGCGCGAGGAAACGGGCCGCGGCCTGCCCGGAGACCCCGAAACCAACGATCAGGATGTGTTTGCCCCTAAAGTTCACTAGCTTCCTTGCTCGCCGTAGCGAGCGCTGTCCCGCGGGAAGCGGGATTTACCGCAATTTCAGCGTCGAAAGCGCGATCAGCGCGAGCACGAACGAAATGATCCAGAACCTCACGATCACCTTGGGCTCGTCCCACCCCTTCAGCTCGAAGTGGTGATGGATCGGCGCCATCAAGAAGATCCTTTTCCCCGTCAGCTTGAACGACACCACCTGAGTCATGACGGACAGCGTCTCCAGGACGAAAACGCCTCCGATGATGACGAGCAGGAACTCGTTCTTCGTCACTAGCGCCACATAACCAAGCGCGCCTCCCAGCGGGAGCGAGCCCACGTCGCCCATGAAGATTTCCGCGGGATACGTGTTGAACCAGAGAAAACCGATGAGAGCGCCGACCAGCGCCCCGCAGAAAATGGCCAGTTCGCCGCTGCCGGCGACGTACGGAATCTGCAGGTAGGCGGCGATTTTCACGTGGCCCGCGAAGTAGGCGAGCAAGGCGTACGTCATGAAGGCCACGATCGCCGGGCCCGTCGCCAGTCCGTCCAGGCCGTCGGTCAGGTTCACGGCGTTCGACGCCCCGACGATCACGAAGACCGCGAACGGCAGGTACCACCACCCCAGATCCGGACGAAGGGTCTTGAAAAAGGGCAACGCCAGGCTCGTGTCCGGGCTGAAGCAACGGATGAGTGCCCAGGCCGCCGCCGTCGCAAAGAGGATCTGCAGGAGGAGCTTGTATCGGCCGGGGAGCCCCTTGGACGACCCGTAGCGGATCTTGCGGTAGTCGTCATAGAACCCGATGGCCGCGAAGGCCGTGAAGAGCGCGAGCACGATCCACACGGAAAGGTTTTGGAAATCCATCCAGAGGAGAACCGACACGACCGTGCACAGGAGCGTGAGAATTCCGCCCATCGTCGGCGTGCCCGTCTTGGCGAGGTGCGACTGAGGGCCGTCCTTGCGGATCGTCTGCGTCACCTGCCAGCGCTGGAGAAAGAGGATCTGAAAGCGGCCGAACAGAAAATAAACCGCGAGCGAGGTGAGGAGCGCCCCGAAGGTCCGGAATGTTATGTACTTGAAGACGTTGAAGAGGATGACCTCGCCGGCGAGGGGATATAAGAGGTGGTAGAACATTAGGTGGTGCCCCCCGTAGGGGCATGGCGCGCCATGCCCCTACCCATAAGATCTTCCGTCACGCGCTCCATCTTCATTCCCCGGGAGCCTTTCACGAGAACGACGTCCTTGGCCTTGAGGAGCGACCGGATCATGGGGAGCGATTCCTCGACCTGCCCGAACGAAAACGACGACGACTTGGCGAGCCCCGCCCGCCGCGCGCCTTTCACCAGGTCCTCCGCGTGAGGGCCCACGGCGAAGAGGAGCTTGACCCCGGACCGCGCGGCCGCCCCGCCGACCTCGCGGTGGCAGGACGCCGCCCAGCGGCCCAACTCCAGCATTTCGCCCAGGACCGCCACCCGCCTGCGGCGGGGACCCAGTTCCTTGAGGAAATGGAGCGACGCCTCGGTGGAATCGGGATTGGCGTTGTAGCAGTCGTTGACGACGTCGATTCCCTTGGCGAGACGGACGATCTCCATCCGCTTCGACCCCGCGTGAAAACGCGAAAGGGCGGATCTCATCTTGGAGACGGGCACGTCGAAGCGATCGCCCACCGCGATGGCGGCGAGCGCATTCGAAACGTTGTGGCGCCCGGGCACGCCGAGGGAAAACGCCGCCGTCTTGCCCCATTTCTTTCCAACGACGCGGGCGTCGAAACGGACCCCCTTCAAGCCTTCGGCCTTCACGCGGATCGCCCGGTAGTCCGCCTTCGGGGAGAGCCCGAAGGTGGCGGCCCGCGCCCCGCGGCGACGGGCGGCCCTGGCGAACTCGGGCGTGAATCGTCCTCCCCCGGAGGCGTCGGCGTTCAGGACGGCGAGCCCCCCCTCGGGGAGACGCGCGATCAGCTCGCCCTTGGCCCGGGCCACGTTGGCGAGTCCCCCAAGACCCTCCAGGTGGGCCCGGGCCACGGTCGTCACGACGCCCACGCTCGGTGAGGCGATCTCCGCGAGCCGGTCGATTTCGCCCAGACGGTTCATCCCCATTTCCACCACCGCCATCTCGTGCTCCGGCCGGAGCCGGAAGAGAGTGAGCGGAAGCCCGATCAGGTTGTTGAAATTCCCCTCGGTCTTCAGCACGCGGTACGCGGCGGCGAGCACGGCCGCGGTCATGTCCTTGGCCGTCGTCTTGCCGTTGGAGCCCGTGATCGCGACGACGGGAATCGGAAACCGCCTCCGCCAGAAATGCGCCAGGTCGCCCAGGGCCGTCAGGGTGTCTCGGACTTCGATCAGGTTCCTGAAGTCCGGATTCGGCTCCTCGGCCCCCTCCTGGACGATCGCGGCCGCCGCTCCTTTGGCGAACACGTCCGCCAGATACTGGTGCCCGTCGTGGCGCTCGCCCTTGAGCGCGACGAAAAGGTCTCCCGCCTGAAGGGCGCGCGAATCGGTCGAGACGCCGGTCGCGGCCTCGTCGGGATCCCCCGCGACGAGCCGGCCGCCGACGGCGTTCAGAATTTCGCCGACCGTGAGCCTCATGATTTCAAGATCCCCCTCAAGATTTCATGGTCACTGAAGCGGAACTTTTTCGTCCCGATGATTTGGTAGTCCTCATGCCCCTTCCCGGCGACGAGGACGAAGTCGCCCGCCTTCGCGATCCTGACCGCCTCCCGGAGGGCCTTTTCCCGGTCGACGATCCGGAGGATACGGTCGGCGGGGAAACGAACGTCTTTCAGCCCGGGCAGGATTTCGTCGATGATCGCCTCGGGCTCTTCCGTCCGGGGATTGTCGGAAGTCACGATCACGAAGTCCGAAAAGCGCCCCGCCTCCCGTCCCATGAGGGGCCGTTTGGAGCGGTCGCGGTCGCCGCCGCAACCGAACACCGTGATCAGGCGCTTGCCCTTCTTCTCCGCAAGTCCCTTGAGGGTCGCCGCGACGCGTCCGACGGCGTCCGGTGTGTGCGCGTAATCGACGAACACGTTAAGGCCGCGTCCGTTCGGTATCCTCTCGAGGCGTCCCGGCACGCAGCCGAGGGCCGCGATGCCCTTGACGATGGCCGCGTCGTCGACGCCCAGCCCGCGGGCCGCGCCGATCGCCACCAAAACGTTTTGAAGATTGTACGACCCGATCAGGGGCGAGCGGACCTGAAGAGCCGATCCGCCGCAGACGACCTCCGCCTCGATCCCCTCCTCGCTCAGCCGATGGGACCGGCAGAAGACGTCCGCAGGCCCCTCGACGGAGACCGTCGCCCTCTCCACCGATTTGGGAAGCCCGCGCGTGATCTTGGCTCCGCGCGGGTCGTCCAAGTTCACCACCGCGGAGCGGCTGGTCTTGAGGCTCGCGGCGAGGAAACGGGTGAAGAGGGTCTTTTTCGCCTCGAAGTATTCGTCGAGTCCCGCGTGATAATCGAGATGGTCCTGGGTGAGGTTGGTGAAGGCGGCGACGTCGAAGTGCACGCCGCGAACCCGCTCCATCGCGAGCGCGTGCGACGAGACCTCCATCACGACGTCGGTGACTCCTTCCTCCACCATGCGCGCGAAAAGCGCCTGAAGATCGACGGACTCGGGCGTCGTGTGCGGGGCCGGAAGGACCTGGCCGCCGTAACGGTAATTGACGGTGCCCAAGACGGCGGGTTTCCGGCCCGCCACGTTCAGGATGGATTCGAGCAAATAGGTCACGCTGGTCTTGCCGTTGGTTCCCGTCACACCGGCCACGCGCAACTTGAGCGACGGCTCGCCGTAGAAGCGCGCCGCGAGGTCGGCCAGGGCCGCGCGCGGATCCGCCACCACGAATTGCGGCACGCTCCCCTGGGGGTCGGCGTTCCGCCGGACCACGGCGGCGATCGCTCCCTGTTTGACGGCGTCCGCCACGAAGTCATGGCCGTCGAGTTTTTCGCCGGGGATCGCGACGAACAGGAATCCCTTCTCCACCTTGCGGGAGTCCTGCGTCACGCCGCGCACCTTCGCGCCCTTCAGGGGTCCGATGACCCGCTTGACGCGGATGGTCTTCATGAGTTCTTGCAACATCACGTTAGTCCGCCCTGAAAACGATCTTGCAGCCTTCCCCCTTCCGCGCCGGACTCCCCGGCGCGGGGGACTGCGACTCGGCGACGCCCGATCCCAACACCTGGCACTTGAGCTTCCGCTCGTCCAAGATCGCCAACACCTTTCGCTTCGAAAGCCCCCGGAAATCCGGAACGCTCTGGGGAAGCGCCGCCGGCGCGTCCGCCAATCCCGCCGGCACGACCAGACCCGCCTGGACCAAGACCTTCTCCGCGGCGTTCGCCAATTTTGCCGACAGTTTCTTCTCCGTCTTGGCTTTCTTGGACGCTTCCCCTTTGGCGACCGTAACGCCGGGGCTCTCGGATTTCCCCGGCGACGTCTCCGGCGGCACGCCCAGGTCGGTCAGGGCGGCCCAGGCGATTTCTTTGAAGACCGGAGCGGCGACGAGCCCGCCATAGATCTCGCCCTTGGGCTCGTTCACCATGACCAGGACGACGAACCGAGGCGCGTCCGCCGGAACGACGCCCACGAACGAGCTCACGAACTTGTCGTGCGAATATTTTCCGTTCACGACCTTCTGGGCCGTGCCCGTTTTTCCCGCCACCGTGTAACCCGGCAAGGCCGCCCGCGTGGCGGTGCCGCCCTCCTCCGTCACGCCTTTCATGATCTGGAGCATCAGGCGCGCCGTCGCGGGCCCGACCACCCTCGCGGCCTCCTCCGGGTCGTTCTTTTGGATCGTCCGGCCCTCGGCGTCCGTGACGCGCGAGACCACGTAGGGCTTCATGCGCACGCCGCCGTTGGCGAACGCCGCGTACGCCGAGGCCAGCTGCAGAGGCGTCGTGAGCAGTCCCTGGCCGAAGGAGATGTTGGCGAAATCGATTTCCTGCCAGGACTTGGAAGGACGGACGGAACCCGCGATTTCTCCGGGATAGTCGATACCCGTCTTGCGGCCGAACCCGAACTTCTCGACGGTTTCGGCGAAGAGCTTCTTGCCCAATTTCTTGCCCACCTTGTAGATGCCGATGTTCGAGGAAACCTTGATGATCTGGCGGACCGACAGCATGCCGTATTTCTCGTGATCGTGGATGACGTGGTCGCCCACCTTGAGGTTCCCGTTCTCGCAGAAGAACCTGTCATCGGGACCCACCGCGCCGTCCTCCAGGGCCGCCGCCGCGAGGATCGGCTTGAAGGTCGACCCCGGTTCGAAGGAGTCGGTCACGGCGATGTTCCTCCAGGAGCCGACGTCGTAGGACTGATAGGCGTTGGGATTGAAGGTGGGATAGGAGGCCATGGCGAGAATCGCGCCAGTCGCCGGATCGAGGACGATCGCCGTGCAGGACTTGGCGTCGTACTTGTCGCAGGTTTGATTGAGCTCCCGCTCGGCGGCGTACTGGATGTTCTTGCGCAGCGTCAGGTGCAGGTGGTTGGGCTCACGCGACTCCCGGCCCAGGGCCGAGCCCAGGGTCTCCAGTGTCTCGAACATCCGTCCGTGTGCGTCGCGGTAGGCGGTGGAATCGGCCGCCGATCCCTTGAGATCGCGGTCGTAGAAAAGCTCGATGCCGCTCAGCCCCTCGTTGTCGATCCCGACCGCGCCCAAAATCTGGCTGGCCACCTCGCGGTTGGGATAAAAGCGCTTTGAGCCCTTGACGAGCTCCACGCCGTCCGCGGCCAGATCCTTCGACACGGCCTCCAACTCATCCTTCTCCCGGGGACTCAAATACCTCTTGATCCAAACGTATTTCTTTTCGGAGGACAGCTTTTCCTCCAGGTCCTTGGCCGGCATTTTCAAAATGCCCTTCAAACGGGCGGAGAGGGCCGCCTTGTCCCTGGCCTTGCCCGGACGAACCGCCAGGGCGTACGAGGGGACGCTCACGGCGAGCTCGTTCTCGGAGGCGTCGTAGATGTTGCCGCGGGGAGGAGCTTCGGGGATTTTCGTGCGGTACTGATTCTGGGCGATCCGGACGAGCTTGGGGTCGCGCGAGAGGTGAAGATGGAGTCCGCGGTAAACGAGGGCCGTGAAGCCGAGAAAGAAAAGAAAGACGACCACGGCGATGCGCTTTTTCTTGGTTCTCGCCCCTCTGTCTTTCGTGAAGACTGTTTTCTTTTTCACGGTTTTTCTTTTTTCAAATAGACGATCTGGCTTTCGGTCGGGCGCTGCAGGCCCATCTGCTTTGCGATCTGTTCGAGGCGCTGCGGCGACCTGAGCGTCGCCGCCTCCACCATGAGCGAACGGTTGTCCTCCTTGAGCTTGTTCCGGCTCACCTCCAGGCTTCTCAGGCGGTATCCCGTCTCGACGACCTGGACGCGCGTCCACACGTAGCCAAGGCTGAAGACGAAGATGAGCGCCACGTAGACGAGCGCCCCCTTGAGCAGGCGGCGCATCTTGAGCTTCTGTGTCACCGCCAGGCCGCGGCGGCGGATGCGCGTCTGGGGCATGAAGGCCGTTCTCACGACGACGCCTCCGTCTTTTCGGCGACCCGCAGTTTCGCGGAACGGGACCGGGGATTGTCCCGGACCTCGTCCTCCGAAGGCGTCAACGGTTTCTTGGTCAGGCGTCGGAGCGCGCCCAGCCGTTCCGCCTCGACAAACGCCCGCTTGACCCTTCGGTCCTCCAGCGAATGGTAGGAGAGGATGGCGAGTCTGCCGCCGGGCGCGAGCGCGGCGGGCGCCCGATGAAGGAGCGCATCGAGCCGGTCCAGCTCGCCGTTTACCGCGATCCTCAAGGCCTGAAACGTCCGCGTCGCCGGGTGAATCCGTCCCGCGCCGCGCGGAACGGCGCGCGAGACGATCCCGGCCAGCGCCGCCGTTGTTTCGATCGGTTGTCTCCGCCGTGCCTCCAAGATCCTCCTCGCGATCCTCCTCGCAAACCGCTCTTCGCCGTACTCCTTCAAGACCCGCTCCAGTTCCTTCTCCGAGACCTCCGCCAGGTAATCCGCCGCGGTTATGCCTTCTCCCGGGTCCATCCTCATGTCGAGCGGGGCGTCCTTGGCAAAACTGAATCCCCTCTCAGCCCGGTCGAGCTGCAGGGACGACACCCCGAGATCGGCGAGGATGCCGTCGACCCGCCGAACGCCCAGAATCCTCATGGCCGTCTCCAGGTCCTCGAAGGATCCGTGATGGAGGACGACCCTCGCGTCCCCGGCCAGCCGCTCCCGAGCCTGCTCCAGAATGTCGGAATCCCTGTCGATGCCGAGGAGCCTTCCTCCGGCGCCCAAGCGCTTGAGAATTTCCCCGGCGTGCCCGCCCGCCCCCACGGTCGCGTCGACGTAAACGCCGTCCGGCTTCGTCACCAAGAGATCCACCGACTCGCGAACCAACACCGCGCGGTGAACCATCAATGCAACCGGCCCGCTCTCAGAAGCGGATTCTGAAAACTCAAGACCGCGTCCGCGACCGAGTCGTACGTCTCGAAGCGCCGGTCCATGCCCGTCAAGATCAGGATCTGCCGGTTGTGAGGGTTGACGTTGGCGAGCTTGATGCCGCCCGCCGCGCCCGCCGTGATCTCCGCAAGCCCCCACAACTGGCCCAAAATGCCGTAATGGATGTGCTCGACCTGAGAGAGGTCGATGACGATCTTCCTCCAATCGGAGCTCAAGGATTTTCGGATTTTTTCCAAGAGAGCGCGCCCGTCGACGTGATCCAGCTCGCCGGAGGGGTTGAAGATCGACACGTCGTCCACCTGCATGAACATGAAATTCTCCCAGCGGCCCCTAAAGACCGAGATCCGCGAGTTTCTCGCCCATGGCGTTCAAGTCGTGCTCCGCCTGCTCGAAGATTTTTTGCCACTTCTCCTTCGCCCAAATTTCGAAACGGTTGGTCATCCCGACGATGACGACGTCCTGATTCAAGTCGGCGTATTTGCGCAACGTCGTGGGAATGATGATGCGCCCGTTGGGATCGACGGGGCACTCGCTCGCGGCCGAGATGAAGAAGCGCTGCAAGGCCTTCACCTCCGGCTTGAACTGAGGAAGCGCGGCCACCTTGTCCTCGACGGCCTTCCACTCGCGGACCGGATAGGCCCACAAACACTGGTCGAAATTGGTCAGGATCAAACGTTCGTCAAAATGCGCGACCAAAATCTCCCGGAACTTGGAAGGAATGGACAGACGGCCCTTCGGATCGATGGTATGTTCGTATCGCCCGCGAAACACAAATAACCCCTTTATGGAACTTTGTGGGATTATATGGAACGAGCGTGCGAAGTCAACGAAAATCTATAGCTAATCTATTGAAATTTCAAAGGAATTTCGATTTCTATCCACACTTGTTTATAATTAAAATTATACTTAAAAGATAATAAGTTATATCATCTATCTCGATTAAATCGAGATTGTTAAACCTAAGTCACTAAATTTCAATGGGATTAGAGAAGGCCTTCGTGAAAAGGCTCGGGAATCACGCCGTCCAGGGGTTTCGCGGCCTCGATTTCCTCGGGGGCGAGCTTGTAGACGTGGATGGCGTCGTAGGGGCAATTCTGTTCGCAGAGTTTGCAGCCGATGCAGGTCTCGATGTTGACGTGGACGATTTGCAGGACGCCCGGAACCTGCTCGCCTTCCTTCATCACCAGGCATTCCGGCACCGGACACCAATGGACGCAGTACTCGCAGCCCGTGCAGGCGTCGCGCTCGACCAGCGCCTTCATCTTGGGTTTCGCCGCTTTCTCGGGCTTGGCCGCCGGCTTGGGGGCCTCGGCCGGCGCGGATTCGGTGGCTTCCATCATAGGAGTTAACCTTAGGGGATCTCGACTCGCCCTGTCAACGCAGTCTACTTCTTGTCCTTGATCGGATCGCCTTCCTGGAAGGTGGGTGACTCCTCGCCCTTCTTTTTCACCTTTATGTGGGCCCCGGACTTGATCTGAAGATGGAATTCCACGCGGCGATTCTGAGCCCGGCCGGATTTGGTCGCGTTGTCGGCGATCGGGGCGCTCTCGCCCATGCCGACGGCGGTCACCTTGTCGGCCGGATACCCCTTGTCGGTCATGTAGGTCCGCACCGCGTTCGCGCGCTGGTCGGATAGTTTCTGGTTGTAGGCATCCGAACCCACGCTGTCGGCGTGCCCCTCCACACGCACGCTCTCGATTTCGGGACGGCCCTGGATGGAGGCCAGGATCTCGTCGATGACGGGGTAAGACTCGGGCCGGATCGCCGCCTTATTGAACGCAAAGTGAATGCGGTTGGTCGTGATGACTTCCTCTTGGGCCGGCGCGGGCTCCGGAGGCGGCGGTGCGGCCTTCTCTTCGCGCGGATGGCGATAAGCCACCGTCAGGAAGGCCCTAAAATCAGGCGCGCCCGCGCCGTCCTGCAGGCCTGTCCCCGCGCCCGCCGTCACAGCCAGCTTGTCGATCGGGAAAAACCGCAGGGCGCCGTTCAGTTCGAGGTTCCGGTTGTTCGAATCGAAGAAATTGTCGAACGTCGTCCAACCGTTCACGTCGACGATGCCTTCCAGCTTCTTCTTGACGATGGCGACGTTGCCCGCCGCGCTGTACAGGAGCTGATGCCCGATCGTCGTCCCGGGACTCAACGTGACTTCGTCCCGGAGCTGCGCGCCGACATTCAGCGCCAGGGAGACTCGGTCCGCGATCCGCTTGGAATCCAAAACCGCGAGCGCACCGCCCGTGAATTTTCCGTTGCCGACAAAATGGCTGTCGCTTCCCGTCGGGAAGGTGACGAAAGGCACCACGGACAGTCCGACGGGATGTTTTTCGTTGTCCACAATCCGCGCCTTGAAATCCAGGCGGACGTCGCCCATGCGGGCCCCATCGTCCGAAATGGGGGGAGCGATCCGGGTGAACCGTTGAAGGGGGACGAAGCTCACGTTCAGTCCCACGTTCAACCAGTCGGCGACGCCCAAGGCCCCTCCCGCCTGCAGGGCGATCTGATCGTCGATGACGTCTTGAATGCGGGCCCCCGCGGCGTTTTTCAAGACGAGCGAGTCGTTCGAGAATTCCGTCGTCAGTCCCGCGGCCCATCCCCACTTTCCGAGCGTCTGCGACTGCTGGGTGACCAGGAAGTAGCCGTGGTCATCGGCCGGCTTGAAGCTCAACGAATCGAAACTCGTCGCCGCCGGCGACGCGACGGGAAGAAGGGCCGCGCAGGCGGAGACAAGAATGAAAAGAAGGCTGCGGACTTTCATCAAGGCGTCCTAATGAGGCTGCACCCGCCGTCGCCCAGAAGGAGGATCAAGGACGGCTCCACGGCGCAGGTGGAGGAGCAGCCGTCGTTATTCGTCTTATTGCCATCGTCGCAACCCTCGCCGGCGTCAAGGGTTCCGTCGCCGCAAAACGGCTCCAGCGTGCAATCGGCCGCGCATCCGTCGCCGGCGATCGTATTGCCGTCGTCGCACTCCTCGCCGGATTGCAGGATGTCGTCCCCGCACGCCGGAATCACCTCGTTCGTGCAATTCGCCGAACAGCCGTCGCCGTCGGCGACGTTTCCATCGTCGCACTCTTCGCCCGCATCCAGCACGCCGTTGCCGCACGCCTCAATCTGGCACGTGTCGTTGCAGCCGTCACCGTTGGTCAAATTGCCGTCGTCGCACTCCTCGGTCGGAGCGACAAAGCCGTCGCCGCAGCCTCCCAATTCGAAGGCGCCGATGTCACAACGGGCCGGGGACGGCCCAGCCGGACCGCCGTCCAGGGGACGGGGCGCGTTGCGCTGGTCCCTCGTCAGGGCGCTGCCCGAGTTGGCGTCGTTCGTGAAGCACCCCGCCGGGTTGGCGGCGTCGATGGCGGGGCTCACGAACGGGGTCGTCAACAGCGCATGCGTCTGGGTCGGCCCACCGTTGTTGGCCAACGGACCGAGGCGGGCGTTGATGGGGCTCCCCGCCGTCCCAACCTGATCGCCGGTCCCCGTAAAGGACCCGTCACAGCCGGTCTCGTTGCCGATCAGGCTGAAACCTTCGGAATTGATCACCGCGGAGCCGATGGTGACGCAATCCGGGGTCAGTGTGCCGGTGGTGCTCGCATCCGTATTTCCGGCGATGATGGTGTTTCTCAGATTCAATTCGTCGCTGGTCACGACGAGCGCCGTGAGCGCCGGCACGATCTGCCCCTCGACGGCGACACCGCCTCCATCCCCGCTGAAGAACCCGCCGAAGTCCGCCGTGTTGGCCGTGATCGTCGCGTTCATCAGAATGGCCGTCGCCGGGCAAGCACCCGAGAAGACATAGAGACCGCCCCCGTTGCCAGCGCCGTCCGTGCCCACGGCCCGATTGCCGCTGATCGTGCTGTCGACGACCCTCACCTCCCCGCTGCTGCTACTGATGCCGCCGCCGTTGCCCTGTGAGCCGTTCCCCGTGGAATCGCCGGCCGTGTTCCCGCTGACGGTGCTGTTCGTGATCAAGATGTCTGTGCCCAGGCAAACGTTCGTGTTCCCGATCCCGCCCCCGTCAAATCGGGACTGGTTCGTTCGAACCGTGCTCTCGTCGATCGTCAGCGAGCCGTTGTTGTAGATGCCGCCGCCCTCGTCGGCGGCGTTCTGCTCCACGACGGAATCGTTCATCGTCAAGGACGCCAGATTTCCGATCCGGATTCCGCCGCCGTCCCCCCCGACGCCGCACCCGTCAAAGTCCTCCTGCGCCGTCCCGTCCCGGACCGTGACCCCGTTGATCGTCACCGTCGGCGTGAAGACCGACTGCGACACGAGGTCGAAGACACGGTCAACGTCGTTGCCGTCGATGATCGTCGTGGCCACACCGGTCCCGTTGATCGTCAACGTCTTGCCGGGGGTCGTGGTAAAGATGTCGATATCGCCATCGTCGTTGAAGTTTTCGCAGGTCGACGCGATCTGGATGGGAAAGGTCCCCGCAGGCAACGTGATCACGTCGTTGGTCGATGTGGCGTTGGATGCGCTGATGGCCTCCCGAAGCGAACAGTCGGCATTGCAGGTCCCGTCGGCCGTATCCGCCGTTTTGGTGACCGTGAACGTCGCCGCCCAAGAGGCGCCGCTCCACAGGAGAAAGACGGTCAGGATCACGATGTGTTTCATTGTCATAGACTCCCTTTGTCGTTCGTTCATCTTAATCGCCCGCGCGAATTCTCATCGAATCAAACTGCACCCGCCGTCGCCCAGAAGGAGGATCAAGGACGGCTCCACGGTGCAGGTGGAGGAGCAGCCGTCGTTATTCGTCGTATTGCCATCGTCGCAGCCCTCGCCGGCGTCAAGGGTTCCGTCGCCGCAGGCCGGCGGAGGCGCCTCGTCGAGGCAATCCGCCGAGCAACCGTCCCCGTCCACGGTATTCCCGTCGTCGCACTCCTCACCTGCCTGAATAATGTCGTCGCCGCAGGCGGGGATGACCTCATTGGTGCAATTGGCGGAGCAGCCGTCGCCGTCCACCAGGTTGCCGTCGTCGCATTCCTCCGTTCCTTGAACGATCCCGTCGCCGCAGGCCTCGATCGTGCACGTCGCGCTGCAACCGTCGCCGTCGGTCAGATTCCCGTCATCGCACTCCTCGGGCGACAGAAGGAAGCCGTCGCCGCAGCCGCCCAGCTCGAAGGCCCCGATGTCGCAGCGGGCCGGAGAGGGACCCGCGGGGCCGCCGTCGCGGGGACGGGGTGAACCCCTTTGATCCGTGTTCAAGAGAACGCCGTTGTTGGCGTCGTTCGAGAAACAGCCTGCCAAATTGGCCGTATCGATCGCGGGGCTCACGACGGGAGACGTCAAGAGCGCATGGGTGGGGGTCGGGCCGCCGTTGTTCGCTAAGGGACCCAATCGTGGATTGATAGGACTGCCGCTGGTTCCGACTTGATCGTTCGGTACGGTAAACAATCCGTCGCATCCTGTTTCATCTCCGATGAGATTGAAGTCCTCTGAGGTCAGTATGCCGGATTCCAAATAACAATCAGGATTCGGTGTGCCAAGATCGCTGTCGATATTGCCCGCAATAATCGTGTTCCTGACCCGAAGCTCATTTTCACCTCCGGCATCTGGAATAGAAACCCCGCCCCCGTTATCGGCTGTGTTGCCCGTCACGGTCACATTGCGGAGGTTCGCAATCCCATAGCCACTGGCGTCGATTCCTCCACCATAGCCGGCCGCCTCGTTTCCGCTGATGGTACTGTTGATCACCGTCGTGACGGTATTGGACGCGCTGTAATAATTCTCGATGCCGCCTCCGTCGGCCGTCGCTATATTGCCGTTAATCGTGGAGTCCTCAATGGTTACCAGGTCTTCGTTGTAGATCCCCCCACCCGTCGAGGCCGTGTTGACCCTCACTACGACCCTTCTGAGGGTCACTTCTGCGGGATCCACGCTAGAGCCAGAGGCGACTCGGATTCCCCCTCCATCGCTAAGGGGGCCATCGCATGTGCTTGCGGTTCCATTCTGAATGACCAAGTCGGTCATCAACACAGTCGGCGAAGTCGGATCGAACGGAATATCAAAAACCCGGTCGATGTTGCCGGCATCGATGCACGTTGAACCCGGATCGCAAACACCGTTCGGCGTCGGATCCGCACCGGCGCCTACGATGGTCAGGTCGTCCCGAATATCGAGATCCCCGTCTTCAGCGTCGTCCTCGCAGGACGTCCCCAAAATGGCGCTGAACGAATAAAGCCCCGCCGGAAGGTTAATAACGTCGGCGCCCGAACCCGCCACGCAGGCATCCTCGGCGGCATTCGAATCGTTATTCGCCGAAATGATCGCCTCTCTTAAGGAGCACGTCGTATTATCCGTTGTCTCGTCCGTCGTTGTGTTGACGTTGATCGTCGCCGAATGTGCCCACCCGGCGGTCAGTAGAACCGCCAAGGCCGTCCCGGCAAAAATTATCTTTTTTGACGTCATAAACTACCTCGCCTTCTTCCTGGACGGCGCCGGTTCCGACGACCCATCGATGTAGGTCGGCGCCTCTTGCTCCTCCTTGAGGACCTTCACCTTGGACCCGGGGCGGATCGAAAGGTGGAACTCGACGCGGCGGTTTTCAGCCCGTCCCGCCGGATTGTCTTTGCCGTTGATGTCGTTCGGTGCGATCGGTTCGCGCTCGCCCTTGCCCACGGAGGAGAGCTTGGAGCGCGGCACCCCGTGGCTAACCAGGTACTCCATGACGGCCGCGGAGCGTCGTTCCGAGAGGCTCAAGTTGTACTCGTCCGAGCCCTTGGAGTCCGTATGTCCTTCCACGCGGACGGCCTCGACGTCATCGCGGCTCTTCAGCAGGGCCACGATGTTGTCCAGGATCGGGTAGGAGGACGGCTTGATGACCGCCTTGTCGAACTCGAAGTGGATCTTGTTGGTGCGGATGACCTCCTCCTTCGGGGCCTCGACGTGCTCTTCCGGCGGGTGGCGGTAGGCGATGCTCGCGAACACGCGGTAATCGGGGGCGCCGATGGCGTCCAGAATGCCCGTGCCGCCTCCGACGGTGGCCGCCCAGTGCCGGGCGAAGAGCCATCGGACCGCCCCGTTGCCCTCGAGATTGCGGATGTTGTTCTTCCAAAAATTATCGAAGGGGGTCCAGCCGCTCACGTCGGCGATCAGCTGGACCTTCGGATGGACCGCGTAGTTGACGCCCGCGCCGACCAGGAACTGGTCGTCGACGGACGTGCCGGAGGTGAGCGCCGCCCCGCTCCGGATCTGGGCCCCGACGTTCAACGCCGCCGAGAACTTGTCGCGGATGCGGGGGGTGTCGATGACGAGCACGCCGCCGCCCGTCACCTTGCCGTTGCCCGTAAAATGGGAGTCGCTGCCCGTGGGAAGGGTCACGAAGGGGACCAGGGCGATACCGACGGGGTATTTATCGTTGTCCAGAATCCGTCCCTTGAGGTCGACGCGGATGTCCCCCATCCGGGCCCCGTTGTCGCCGATGTTGGTTCCGATGGAGTTGAACTCCTGAAAGGGAACGAATTCAACGAGGACGCCGGCGTTCAGCCAGTTGAAGAGGCCCAAGGCACCGCCCGCGTGGAGGGTGATCTCCTTCTCGACCACGTCGTTGATCCGTGCCCCCGTCGACGTCCTGGCGATAACCGAGTCGTTACTGAACTCGGCGAGCAAGCCCGCCGCGTATCCCCACTGGCCGAGGGTCTGCGACTGTTGCGTCGTCAGGTAGAAACCCTGGTCCGTGGCCGGCTTGAAGCTGATGCTGTCAAAGCTGGCCGCGGCGTGAAGGGCGCCGGGGAGGAACAGACACGCGGCAATGAGCCACAAAATCACCTTGGATTTATTGGATTTGAAGGAGAAGAACATAGAAAGAGGCCTCCTGTCGTTTGTGTGGGGGGATTTATAGGAGCATCGAGGTGAAGAGTCAATTTCGGAATCGTGCGGAGGCGTTGATTATCGGCGCCTCGTTCTTCTTCGTGTCGATGGCGGCTTGCGTGAAAGGCGTTTCGGGCCGCATGCCGGTGTACGAGACCGTCTTCTTCCGGGCCTTCGTCTCGGCGGTGGCCTTGGGCGGCCTCATGAAGGCCCGCGGAACCGGATTTCGCGCGAAGAACCTGACCCTCATGCTCACGCGGTCGCTCTCCGGCTTCGCCGCCATGAGTTGCAACTTCTATGCCCTGGGAAAGCTCTCGTTCGGGGACGCGTGCACCCTCGTGAACACGTTTCCCGTCTTCGCCGCCCTTTTCTCCTTCCTTTTTCTGGGAGAGCGTCCGACCCGCGCGTTGTGGGTCCTGATCGCCCTCTCCTGGGCGGGCATCCTCATGATCTTGAGGCCGCAGTTCCACTTCTTGAACTTCGCCGGCTTCATCGCCCTCCTGGCGGCGATCTTTTCGGCGGTGGTCATCGTCGTCATCCATCAGACGCACGAGACGGACCCTTCGCTCCGAATCGCCTTCTATTTCACGGCCCTCTGCGCCTTCATCGCCTTTCCCCTGATGATGCAGGACTACGTCCCGCCCAACGCCCGGGAATGGGCCCTCCTCCTCGGCGCGGGTGTCTTGGGGACGGGCGGGCAGATCCTGATGACCCATGCCTACGGACTGGCCGACGTCTCCCGGCTCGCGCCGCTCTCCTACGTGGCCGTCGTCCTCTCGTTCGTGGCCGGGATGCTGTTTTGGGGAGAAATCCCCTCACTCTGGTCGGTCGCCGGAAGCGCGGTGGTCATCCTGGGCTGCGTGCTGATCGCCCGGTTGGGAAAACAGCCGCCGACGGCAGTGGATTAGGGATTCGCACTTGGTATAAAATTCCTTCCTCAGAAAACAAGGAGGCGCCATGAACGACCAGCAGCCGACGCCGGAAAAGGTCATGCGGATCGTGACGGGAGGTTGGGCCTGCAGCATCCTGGGATCGGCGGTCATCCATTCACTCTTTCGGCACCTGGAAGGCGAGGGGCTCTCCGCCAAGGAGGTGTCGCAAAAATCGGGAATTTCGGGCCGTGGGGCTCAAGCCCTCCTGGACGGACTGTTGGGGTTGGGCTTGATCGACTTGAAAGACGGCCGTTACCGCAACACGCCGGATGCATCGACGTATCTGGTGGAAGGCAAGCCGACCTACTTGGGCGGGATGGCCAAATTGAACTACCTTGATTTCGAACGCTGGAGCACGCTGGCGGAGGCCGTCAAGAGCGGCGCCCCTCAAATCAAAAACACGAGCGATACGCCGGAGAATCCGTATTGGGAAATGCTCGTGCCCTCCATTGCCGCACTCTCCTTCCCCGTCGCTCAGATGGCGGCCGACCGGCTGGGGCTGGCAAAAGCCGGTCCGGTCAAGTGGCTGGATATCGGCGGGGGCTCGGGCATCTATTCGGCGGTGTGGCTTGGGCTCAACCGCCAGGCCACGGGCTTCCAACTCGACTGGCCCAACGTCAACCGGATCGCCCGCGACTTCGTGGGCAAGTTCGGCGTCGCCGACCGGTTCAAGACCATCGACGGCGATTTCCACACGGCCCGCCTGGACGACGGGGCTTACGACTTCCTGATCTACTCGCACATCGCCCACCAAGAGACGCCGGAGAGCAACCTGGCCGTCTTCAAAAAGTTCCGGAAGGCCCTGAAGCCCGGTGGCACGCTCGTGATCAGCGACTTCGTGGTGAACGACGACCGGACCGCCCATCATCCGTTCGCCCTCATGTTTTATTCGGTGATGCTCCTGCAGACGCCTGGCGGGGCGACCTATCGCCAGTCGGACTACCGGAACTGGTTGAAGGAGGCGGACTTCAAGACCGTCTCGATCGAGCCGACGCCGACTCCGGCGACTCTGATTTTTGCACAATAATCCGGGTGGAAGGAGATTAGGGCAGGTTCGTCGAGCCCATGAGGTAGCGGTCGCATTCGCGCGCCGCCTCGCGGCCTTCCTTGATCGCCCAGACGACCAGGCTCTGGCCGCGGCGCATGTCGCCGGCGGCGAAGACGCCCTTCACGCTCGTCGCGTACTTGCCCTCCTCCGCCTTGGCGTTCGTGCGCGGGTCGCGCTCGACGTTCAACTGCGAAAGGACCGCGTCCTCGGGGCCGAGGAATCCCATGGCGAGAAGGACCAGGTCCGCCTTCCAGACCCTTTCCGTCCCCGGGACCTCCCGGAACGGGGGCCCCCCGTTGCTGCCGGGCACCCATTCGACGTCGACGGTATGAAGTTCCTTTATTCTTCCGTCGACGTCGCCGATGAATTTCTTGGTGAGGATGCAATAGACGCGCGGGTCGGCGCCGAACTTTGCGGCGGCCTCCTCCTGGCCGTAATCCATCTTGTAAACCTTGGGCCACTGGGGCCAGGGGTTGTCCGCCGCGCGCTCCAGAGGCGGCTGGGGGAGGATCTCGAACTGCACGAGGCTCTTGCAGCCGTGGCGCAGGGACGTGCCCACGCAGTCGGTGCCGGTGTCTCCGCCGCCGATGACGATCACGTTCTTCCCCCTCGCGTCGATGAACTTTCCGTCCTCATGACCGCTGTCCAACAGGCTCTTCGTGTTCGCCGTCAGGAACTCCATCGCGAAATGGACCCCCTTCAGGTTCCGGCCTTCGATCGGCAGATCGCGCGGCTTGGTCGCGCCCCCGCAGAGGACGACGGCGTCGAAGTCCTGTTGCAGCTTCGCGGCCGGGATGTCCTTGCCGATCTCCGTGTTCGTGACGAACCTGACCCCCTCGGCGGCCATCAAGTCGATCCGGCGCTGGACGACCTCCTTCTTGTCGAGCTTCATGTTCGGAATGCCGTACATCAGCAGCCCGCCGATCCGGTCCGCGCGCTCGAAGACCGTCACGGCGTGGCCCGCCTTGTTGAGCTGCGCCGCCGCCGAGAGCCCCGCCGGGCCCGAACCCACCACGGCCACCTTCTTGCCGGTGCGTCTGGCGGGCGGCTGGGGCGTCACCCAGTCCTCCTCAAAGCCGCGGTCGACGATCGCGCATTCGATGCTCTTGATCGTCACCGGCGGCTCGTTGATCCCCAGGACGCAGGACCCCTCGCAGGGCGCGGGACAGACCCGTCCCGTAAAGTCCGGAAAATTGTTCGTCTTGTGCAAGCGCTCGAGCGCCTCGCGCCAGAGGCCCTTGTAGACCAGGTCGTTCCACTCGGGGATCAGGTTGTTGATGGGGCAGCCGGAGGCCATGCCGGCGAGCAACGTGCCTGTGTGGCAGAAGGGCACCCCGCAATCCATGCAGCGCGCGCCCTGCTCCCTGAGTTTCTCCTCCTCCATGTGGAGGTGGAACTCGTTCCAGTCGCCGACCCGCGCGGCTGGGGAACGGTCTTCCGGCAGTTCGCGCCTGTATTCGATGAATCCCGTCGGTTTTCCCATATTAGTTCCCCGATGCCCGCGCCAGGTTCCGCGCGTTTTCCTTGAACGCCGCCATGACGGCCTCATCGCCGCTCATGCCGGCCTTCGTGACCCGGTCCATCGCCTCCAAGACGCGCTTGTAGTCGCGCGGCATGATCTTGACGAACTTGGGCAACTCTTCCTTCCAGGACGACAGCACCTTCCAGGCCTTTTGGCTGCGCGTGTAATCATAGTGCTTCTTGATCATGGACTTCACCGCCTCGGCCTCGGAGTCGTCGATTTTTTCCAAATCCACCATCTCCTTGTTGCAGTGGTTGGCGAAGTCGCCGCGTTCGTCGAGCACGTAGGCGATGCCGCCGGACATGCCCGCGGCGAAGTTCCGCCCGGTCGGGCCCAGCACGACGACGCGTCCGCCGGTCATGTACTCGCAGCCGTGGTCACCCACCGATTCCACCACCGCATGCGCACCGCTGTTGCGGACGCAGAATCTCTCGCCCGCCATCCCATGAATGTAGGCCTCGCCGCCCGTGGCCCCGTAGAAGGCGACGTTGCCGATCACGATGTTCTCCTCGGGCACGAACGTCGAACCCTTGGGCGGCGTCACGACGATCTTGCCGCCCGAGAGGCCCTTGCCCACGTAGTCGTTGGCGTCGCCCTCGAGGATGAGCGTCATGCCTTTCGGGATGAAGGCCCCGAAGCTCTGTCCCGCCGAACCCTGGAACGTGAGTTGGATCGTGTCTTCCGGCAACCCTTCGGCCCCGTATTTCCGCGTGACCTCGCTCCCCGTGATCGTGCCGACCACGCGGTTGACGTTGCGGATCGGGAGGGTGGCCGCGACCTTCTCCCCCCGCTCGATCGCCGGCTTGCAGAGATCGAGCAACGCCGTCGCGTCCAGCGACTGGTCGATCCCGTGGTCCTGCGCGATCTGGCAGTAGCGGCCGACGTCATCGGCCACCTTGGGACGGTAGAGGATGTTGGTGAGGTCCAGTCCCTTCGCCTTCCAGTGCTCGATCGCCTTCTTGGGCTCGATCAGGTCCGTCCGCCCGACGAGCTCGTTGACCGTCCTCACGCCCAGCTTGGCCATGATCTCCCTCATCTCCTGGGCGACGAAGCGCATGAAGCGGACGACGTGTTCCGGATCGCCCGTGAATTTCTTGCGGAGCTCCGGGTTTTGCGTCGCCACGCCCACGGGGCAGGTGTCCAGGTGGCAGACCCGCATCATGATGCAGCCCATCACGACCAACGGGGCCGTCGCGAATCCGAATTCCTCCGCGCCCAAGAGCGCCGCGACGACCACGTCCCGGCCCGTTTTGAGCTGCCCGTCCGTCTCGACAACGATCCGGCTCCGGAGGTTGTTCAAGACGAGCGTCTGGTGCGTCTCCGCGAGCCCCAGCTCCCACGGGAGCCCCGCGTGCTTGATCGACGTCTGCGGCGAGGCGCCCGTGCCCCCGTCGTGCCCCGAGATGAGGACGACGTCCGCGTGCGCCTTGGCGACTCCCGCAGCGACCGTCCCGACGCCCACCTCGGCGACGAGCTTGACGTTGATGCGGGCCCGCGTGTTCGCGTTCTTGAGGTCGTGGATCAGCTCCGCCAGGTCTTCGATCGAATAGATGTCGTGGTGGGGCGGCGGCGAAATGAGCCCCACCCCCGGCGTGGAGAGACGGACCTTCGCGATCCACGGATACACCTTGGTGCCCGGGAGCTGGCCGCCCTCGCCGGGCTTGGCGCCCTGGGCCATCTTGATCTGGAGCTCCTGCGCCTTGACCAGGTACTGGCTCGTCACGCCGAAACGCCCCGAGGCCACCTGCTTGATCGCGCTGTTTTTGGAGTCGCCCTTCTCGTTCGTCCAGACGTAGCGTTCCGGGTCCTCGCCTCCCTCGCCGGTGTTCGACTTGCCGCCGATCCGGTTCATGGCGACTGCCAGAGACTCATGGGCCTCCTTGCTGATCGACCCGTAGCTCATGGCGCCGGTCTTGAAGCGCTTGCAGATGGACTCCACTGATTCGACCTCGTCGATCGGGATCGGCTTGTCCGGAAACTTGAACTCGAGCAGCGCCCGCAGCGTCGCCAGACGCTCGGACTGGTCGTCGACGAGTTTGGAGTACTCCTGAAACACCTTAAAGCTGTTCGTGCGGCAGGCGAGTTGCAGTTTGTGGACGGTTTGCGGGTTGAAGAGATGGTGCTCGCCATCCTTCCGCCATTGGTATTGGCCGCCCGGGTCCAGCGCCGCAACGTCCTCGGAGCGGTCGCGGAAGGCGCTCTGATGGCGCAGGGCGACCTCCCTGGCGATGACGCCGATCCCGACGCCGGCGATCCGCGAGGCCGTGCCCGTGAAATACTTGCCGACGACCGAATCGTTCAACCCGACCGCCTCGAAGATCTGGGCTCCGCGGTAACTTTGGATCGTGGAGATTCCCATCTTGGAGAGAACCTTCACGACGCCCTTCATCGCGGCCTTCAAATATTTTTTGACGGCCTCTTTGTGTTCGATGTCGGTCAAAATGCCCTGTCGGATCATGTCGTCCAGGGTCTCGAAGGCGAGGTACGGATTCACCGCGCCCGCGCCGTAGCCGATGAGCAGTGCGAAGTGATGCACCTCGCGCGGCTCGCCGGATTCGATGACCAGGCCGACGCGCGTACGCTTGCCCTCGCGGATCAGATGGTGATGCAGGCCGGCGGTGGCGAGCAGGGCCGGGATCGGGGCGTGGTCCTTGTCCACCCCGCGGTCCGAGAGGATGATGATCTTCGCTCCGTCCTCGATCGCGCGGTCCGCGGCCTTGTAAATGTCCTCCATCGCCTTCTCGAGCCCCTTCCCGTCGTCCCTGGGGTCGAAGAGCATGGGAAGGGTGACGGTCTTCTCGAATCCGGGCCGCTTCACGTGGCGGAGCTTGCCCAGCTCCTCGTTGCTGATCACCGGCGACTTCAGTTTGATCTGCCGGCAACTCTCGGGCTTGGGATCGATCAAGTTCCCTTCGGGACCGATGGTGGTCTCGGTCGCCGTGATCAATTCCTCCCGGATCGCGTCGATCGGCGGGTTCGTCACCTGGGCGAAGAGTTGCTTGAAGTAGTTGTAGAGGATCTGGGGCCTCTCCGAGAGGACGGCCAGGGGCGCGTCGTTCCCCATCGAGCCGATCGCCTCGACGCCGCTCTTGGCCATCGGCGCCATCACGATCCGCAGGTCCTCGAAGGTGTAACCGAAGGCCCGCTGCCGCTGGAGCACGGTCTCGTGGTCGGGCTCCGGCAGGTGGGGGGCGTCGGGCAGCTTCTCAAGCGGAACGAGGTTGTCCTTGAGCCAGACCTCGTAGGGGTGCTCCCTCGAGATCCTTTCCTTCAGCTCCTCGTCCCCGATGATCCGGCCTTGTTCCATGTTGATGAGGAACATGCGGCCCGGCTGGAGGCGCCCCTTCTGCAAAACTCGCTCCGGCGCGATGTCGAGCACCCCCACCTCGGACGCCATGACGACCAGGCCGTCCTTGGTGACGTAGTAGCGGGACGGGCGGAGGCCGTTCCTGTCCAGGACGGCGCCGATCTGCGTGCCGTCCGTGAAGGCGATCGAGGCCGGTCCGTCCCAGGGCTCCATGAGGCAGCCGTGGTACTCGTAGAACGCCTTTTTCTCCGGGCTCATGCTCTCGTGGTTCGACCACGGCTCCGGGATCATCATCATCATCGCGTGCGGGAGCGAGCGGCCGGCCAGGACGAGGAACTCGAGGGCGTTGTCGAACATGGCCGAGTCGCTGCCGTCCTCGTTGATGATGGGAAAAACCTTTTTCAGGTCTTTCCCGAAGAGGTCGCTTTCCAGCATGGCCTGCCGCGTGTGCATCCAGTTCACGTTCCCGCGCAGCGTGTTGATCTCGCCGTTGTGGGCGATGTAGCGGTACGGGTGCGCGAGCTCCCAGCTCGGGAACGTGTTGGTCGAGAAGCGCGAGTGCACCAGCGCGATCGCGCTCTCGAGGCGCTCGTCGAGCAGGTCCGGGTAGAAGGTCCGCAGCTGCGAGGCGTTGAGCATGCCCTTGTAGACGATGGTCCGGCAGCTCAGCGAGGGGATGTAGAAGTCTCCGCGCGAGGGGATGGCCGAACGCGAGGCGGCCTTCTCGGCCAGGCGGCGCACCACGTACAGCTTGCGCTCGAAGGCGAGGTCGTCCTCGAGCGCCTCCGGACGGCCCACGAACGCCTGCCGCATCACGGGCTCGGCGGCCCGCGCGCTCCGGCCCAGGGACGAGTTGTCGGTCGGGACGTCGCGCCAGCCGAGGAAGGGCACGCACTCCTCGAGGGCCGTCTTCTCGAACAGCTCCTCGCAGCGGCGGCGGACCTCGGGGTCCCTGGGCAGGAACACCAGGCCC
>DATIGE010000076.1 GCA_035454885.1 bacterium | reverse complement strand
AATCTCTTCAATTATCTCGATTACCGCCACTTTCTCCGCGACTGGCTGCAGTCGGCGAAGAAAAACTACGGCTTTTCCTACCGGTTCTTTTCCAAACGCGCGGGGCTCAAGTCCCCCAGCCTCTACAAGATGGTCATGGACGGGGAGAGGGACCTCGTCGAGGGCAGCCTGCACAAGTTCTTGGAGGGCCTGAATCTTTCCGTGAAGGAGAAGGAATACTTCGCGACCCTCGTCCTCTACAACCAGGCCAGGTCGGACGAGCACCGCGAGCGCTACCTTGGCCGGCTTCGGGCCATTCGGGAGGGAGAAAAGGCGGCGGGCGAGCAGGGCTTCCGGGTGTCGCTCCGTCTCGCGGCGGAGAACGAGGACCTCATCAAGGCCAAGCTCGGCGAGTTTTGCGACGAGATGACGCGGCTTTTCGGGCGCCGGTTGGAGTCGGACCGGGAGCTCGTCGTGATGCTCGGTTTAAAACGGTGAATGAAGCTTTCAGGGGGATTTATGGGAAGAAGATACATCATTCTCGGTCTCGCCGGATTCGTGATCGCCGTGTCTCACGGCGCCCCGGTGTGGGGTTTTGAGGGATTCGCCACACACCCGGTCAAAATCGTCCCGGGCCTGACCATCCACGGGGGGCCCGCTCTCGCGGAGCCGGGCATCGCCACGATGCCGGTGGACGAGGGCGTGGATCCGGCGGTGGCGATCGGTCCTGCGGACCAGGGCATGGATCCACCCATGGCGACCATGCCGGTGGACGACGGCGTGGATCCGGCGGTGGCGATCGGTCCTGCGGACCGGGGCATAGATCCACCCATGGCGACCATGCCGGTGGACGAGGGCGTGGACCCGCCGGTGGCGATCGGAATTGCGCCCGTCACGCCCGGAATAGCGGTCGGACCGTCACTGGGAGAGCCCGCGCCGGGTGATTCCAACCCAACGCCCGATGATCCCGCCCCGGCGCCCGGCGATTCGGATCCGGGGTCCCAGGATCCCGTTCCCGCGCCGGGAGATACGGACACGGCGACCCATGATCCCGCTCCGGCGCCCGGCGAATCCGGTCCTGGAATCGGCGATTCGGCCCCGGCGCGCGATGAACCGGCTACGGCACCTGGCGATTCCTTTCCATCCCCGCACGATCCCGTTCCTTCAGAGGGAGGCGATGCGATCGCGGGGGGGGGCATCGCTGAAACCCCGGTCTTCCCGGCCGAGGAGTCTTCGGTCACGAGCGGCGAGGGGGAAGTTGGGATGCCGGTCATGGTGATGGTGGGCGGCGGCTGCTCGCTGGTCCGCTGAACGTCTTTTTATTCAAGATATCCATTCCGAATAATCTCCTCGATGGCCTTCGAGCGAGGGCAACCTCCCGCAGCGCCTTTCGATAACACCGGGCATGATGTCGGCCTTTTACAATTACTCCACGGCCCTTGCGGCCATGCCCCCGAATCTCTTTATCGAGAACATGGCCGGGGCGTTGAGGGTCTCCGGAGCGGCGCTTCCCGTGGACCTGGAAGGGGAAACCCCCGCGACGATGGCCTCTTTCCTCCGGGATGTGGCCGGCAGGCTCCACGATCTGGACGGGGACCTCCCCCGTCTCCCCGCGCTGAGTCTTTATTATCGCCTCTTTGCGGGAACGGACGGCCGTCCCCCGCCGCCCAACAACGCCAAGGCGTCACGGGAATTCATGGAGGCGGCCGCGCGAATGCTTCTTCGAGATTCGGAGGGCGGGTCGGGGGTGGGGATGAACGCTCTCCTCGCGGCGTCGATCGCCATCCTGCCCGGCTGCAGCGAGGCCGTCGAATCGGGACTCGGCATCGCGGGCCTCATCGTCGCGGCCCTCGGCTTGGGTCAATTGCTGCGCCTGTCTCTCCTGGAAAGGGCCGGCCGCAAAAAAGACTCGTAGCGGCGCGGCGGGGACTTAGGTTCCTTTCTTGCGCCGAGCTTCGCGGATCTTATCGAGGGCCTGGGCTACGATCTTTCGAAACTCCATCGTATTATCCAAGTCATCCAATGCCTTGATGAGCGGCTTGAGGGCCCTGGGGTCGCCGAGTTCACCGAGGAAAAGGGCCGCGTCTTCTCGAACCAACGCGTCCACGTCACCCAATGCCTTGATGAGCGGCTCGACGGCCCTGGGGTCGCCGAGTTCACCGAGGGCCCAGGCTGCGGACCTTCGAACACGCGAGTCCACGTCACCCAAGGCCGTGATAAGCGGCTCGACGGCCCTGGGTTCGGCGTTGACGCAATAGAAGAAGTCGGCGGCTCGTTTCCGTCGTTGCGGATGTGGCGACTGAAGAGCCTCGATGTTTTGAAGCACCCTCATTTCAGCTCGTGCCTGCGCGGCCGGTGGCGCTTCCGCGATCATGGAGAGCATTTTCGCCGGAATGGCTTCATCGAAGAAGAAGGCGCGTGCAAAGGCGATTTGACCCAGAACCTTGCGGGACGGTTCAATCCCTTGTCCAGCGAGGAGTTGACTTAGTTTTGCCTGGCCCCCGGCCACGAGATGGTCCCGGACCCGTTCAGTGAACGCAGAGAACTCAGTACCCGTCATCCTTGATGCGGCAGCCTGAAGCGAGGAGGCGATCGCCGTAGGATGGAACGTTGGAAAAATATTGGTCATTGTAGAGTCCTCCGCAATGGTGCCGGCGTGATCGGCCGTTTGTGAAAAACCTTGCGGGTTTATGAGATTGCCGGGGGAGATTTGTGAGAATGGATAGGTGAGGCGCGATCCTATCCATTCTTAGAAATCAGACGGTGGCAATGCCCAGGGGCTTTCTCATACGGAGGGCGTCGCCTAAGAGGGAGGCTTCACGGGCGGACCGATGTTCGACCGGCAAAAAATCGTGCAGGCTTTTCGCGAGGCCCTCGCGGAGTTGAAGTCCCGATGCGAATCGGATTGCCTGCACCCGCATGCGGTCGCCGTGAAGGCCCACGCCGTCTACGCCTCCCGAATCAGGCGGCGCTCCGGGACTCATTCATGGACATCGTCGACGCGTTCACAGGGGCCGGCGTCACCGCCGAGGCGGCCTCGCAGTTGAGATCCCCCAACGGGTCCGTCTTGAGCGGTTTGAAGGCCAAGACCGACGAGGCCATGGACGGCGAGGCCTTCCTCGGAGGCTTGGTCGGGATCTGCAATCCCCTGAAGAATGACCTGGTCTCGAAACCGGCGATCGTCTCGGCGGAACTTAAGGACTATGAACGCATCGAGTCCGAAGGCTTGAAAGCGGGCGAGCAGACCTGTTCCATGACGTGCCCCGATGGCTATTTCGTGTCCGGGATGAGATACGGCCGGAGCCATGAGTTCGACGACGGCACCCGGGGCGTGACGGGCGCGGTGCTCCTCTGCAAGAGCGTCCGCCATCCGGCCGATTCCGTTGCGGTGGATCTCTACGACACCCAGGGGACCTGCGGCGGCGATCTCTACGACTATTACGATCAAAACGGCGACATCGACTATACGCGGAAGTTTTCGAGCCGTACCGTCCTCTTCACGGGATTCGGCGCCCATGCGGTCTACCTGCGCACCGGCAAACAATCCGCGTACGACCAGATCCGCGCGATGGGCTTCTTCCAGACGCCGGTGGATCTGTCGCGCCAAGTCCATCCCGTTTGGGTGGGCGCCTACTGGTCCTTCCTTTCCGCGCTGGCGGGCAACGGGCCCGGCGCGGAGCAGGTCTTGAGCTGCCCCACCAACAAGATCCTGACGGCCGTCGAATTCAGGACTGGCGAGACTCTGAAGCTCACGGGCGTCAAGAGCTACACCTGCGCCGGCGTGAAGGTCGGGGATCAGTAAGGAGATTCTCCGGTGAATCAGCGGGAGACCGTCGAAGCGAGCACGAATTGCGCGGCGTAATAGAGGGGGAGGCCCCAGGCGCGGTTGATCCACCCGGCGGACACGAACCGATCGCGCGCGACAAAGAGGTCGGAGACGTAGAACAGGACGGCGCCCACGCCGATCCAGGGATTTCCTGAATTTTTAGCGGCCCCCAGGGCGAGGATCGTCATCACCGTGATCGCCGCCATGTAGGCGATGACGGGGATCTTCATGAGCGTCGTTTTCCTCTCCACGTGCGGAAGGATCCAGCGGCCCGCGAGGCCCGTCGCCAGGACGGGAAGGCCCACGCGGAAATCGTACAACGCGAAGGACACGCCCCGAACGGCGAAGGCCGCGCAGAAAAGAAGATGCGCAAAAAAGAAACTCGCCAGTCCGGCCAAAAACCATTTCGAGGACTTCGGGATCAGGAGCAAATCGCCCGCCCACGAGAGACCCAGGGCGGCGAAGATCAGGCGCCCGTAAGCGGTCTCCCAGGCCCCCATCTTCCAAGCGAAGAGGAGGAAGCCGGTCGAAAGAAGCGGTTTGCCGATCGAAACGATCATGCCGGAGGTTTAGCACGCTTGCAGCGCCGAATGCGATGCCGTCTCACTCCTCAGAATTATCAATTATGACAAGAATCAAATCATAAGCCCAAACAAAAGTGTACCCGCTTCTGCTTCTCTATCCATTCTCATAAAAAGCGATTGCGAGTCCGATCTCGCAACAACTCCCGACACCTTCCGGCGATAAGGCGGCCATGCAAAGAGGAGGAAAGAATCCATGACGCCCGCCGTTACTCCCAACTGCTTGGCTTCGCTCCCGG
>DATIGE010000075.1 GCA_035454885.1 bacterium | reverse complement strand
AATCCGTTCGCGTGACCCGGTCCAAAGCCGCGCTCTGGATCGGCGTGAACATCCTCCTGCAGGACCATCAGATCGACCGGGGACGTTGGCCCTTTCTTCACTCCCGCCGCCTGGACATGCTCGGGAGATCGAGGTTCTTGAACGCGGTCAGCGACGCGAACGACTTTTGGCGCTCCAACGGCACACAGGGCGGCATCTGGTTTTATTCCAGGGAGGCATTCCGCGACGA
Organism: bacterium; assembly: GCA_035454885.1. NCBI lineage: Bacteria > bacterium. The sequence continues at coordinate 57,650 of DATIGE010000075.1, read as the reverse complement.
ATCGTCGCACGGGCGCTGGCTCGTCATCGCTGCCCTCCCGGAGCCCTTCGTCTACCAATTCACCTCCATGGACCTGCCGGGGGCGGTCGTCCTTCCCGGTCCCATCCCTCCCGGCCGCATCCGCCGGCAAGGCCCGGCCGATCAAGTGCTACGCGAGATCGAGGCTGAACACGGCGGCGTCGATGCGTTTCTAATGTCATTGGAAACCGGACGAATATGAACGTGGTGGTCACTTTTGTGGACAGAGAAATCATCTTTGACCCGCCTGGAATCATTGGGCTTTGCGAGATAGAGAATTCTTTCACGAACCTTTCCGGGCGGTCGAGCCGATAATCTAAGAATCCTGCTAGCGCGGCTACTTTCTCGCGGCGTTGGTCAAAATTGCCAAGAATTTGAAGGAGGCTCAACGATGACAAAGATGTTCATCACCGCTCTATTTTCCCTTTATGTCACTCTCGCCGCCTATCCGGCGGACACGGGGAGGTTCCGTCCTTTTTTCGCTTATATTCCGAAATCGGTAACTTCCACGGAGATCCCTTCCTACGATGAAGGGATGTTGATTGCGGTTCGGATCGCGGAAGCCCGCGCGTTCAAGCGCTTCCGGCGCCTTTGCTGGCGGGCCGTCAAGAACGCCATGATGGAGGCGAAGGTCATTTTTGAGCGGCCCACGACCCGGTACGCAAAGCAGGCCGGCGAGGAACTGGTGAAGAAATTCGGTTTCAAAAAGATCGACGTCACGGACCCGTTCGACGCCCCCGTCGGGGCGGTCTTGGTTTACGGGGGAAGGGGGGCCGGCCACGTGGAGTTCCGCACCGCCGGCGGCTTCGTCAGCGACGCCGTCTCCGACCGCCCGTCACGCCGTCCCCTGCTCGGCGTTTACGTCCGGATCTAAAGGGTCCGTTGAAGGTCATTTCATCCACTTATACATCGTCGCCGGACTGACACCGAGGGAGCGTGCGGCTTGATAAGGGCTGCCTCCTGCTGCCTCGATCTCACGGGTGAAGACGGTCTTCTTGATCTCCTTCAAGGTCGCCGAGGCGTCAAAATCCCACGACGCCCTCTCGAATTCCGCCGCCCTCTCCTTGATCTTGGACTCCCTCAATCGTTGATACACCGTCGACGCCGCGCAGCCGAGCGCGGCTGCCGTCTTCTTGGCGTCGAACCCGGTGCGCAACAGCGCCTTCGCGATCGCGAGGGTCTCGATGTGTTTCCAGGTCTTGCCCTCACCCCCAACCCCCTCTCCCAAAATGGATTTGGGCGAGGGGGAAGGGGAACTTTGCAGCCGCGATCGTAACGTCTCCGGTAAATCCTTCAACCTCACCACCGGCCCGCTCCGGAGGGCCGCCGCCACGCGGATGGCGCTCTCCAGCTCCCGCACGTTGCCAGGCCACGGATAATCCACCAGGGCCTTCATGAGGTCGCGCCCGATCTCGACCTTCTCCTTCTTTCCGTCGTCCTTCAGCGTCCGCCGGAGGAATTCCCGCGAGAGCAGAACGATGTCCTCCTTGCGGTCCCTGAGCGGGGGAAGAGAGACCTCGATCTCGCAGACCCGGTAATACAGGTCCTGGCGGAAGTGGCCGGCGGCGACCTCGTCCCTCACGGTCTTATGCGTCGCGGAGACGAGGCGGAAATCGACTGCGATCGGCCGCGTATCGCCCACGCGGGTGATGACCTTTTCCTGTAACACGCGCAGGAGCTTGGCTTGCAGGGCGAGTTCGAGGTCCGCGATCTCGTCCAGGAACAGGGTTCCCCCGTTCGCCTCCTCGATCAAACCCTTCTTGTCGCGCACGGCCCCCGTGAAGGCCCCCGCCTTATAGCCGAAGAGCTCGCTTTCGATCAGGTTTGCGGGGAGGGCGGCGCAGTTGACCGCGACGAAGGGCCTTGGAGCGCGCTTGGAATTTTCGTGGAGCGAGCGCGCGATCAATTCCTTGCCGGTGCCGGATTCCCCTTGAAGGAGGACGGCCAGGACCGTGTCGCTCACGCGCTCCACCAGCCGGAAGGTTTCCAGCATCTCCTTGTTCTGGGTGATGAGCTTCATCCCGGCGAACCGGCGGGCAATCGTCGATTCGACGATTCCGCGGCGGATGTCCGCCAGCTCGTCTTGGGCCTGCGAGATCTCTTCGAGGATTTGGCTGCGCGTTCTTTCAAGATCGGCCATGTCCGATGCCTCCTTTGCGGGGATTGCCGAGGAAATTTCGAGGCCCGCCGAGAGTTCCAAACAACGCTTCTTTTGGTCCTCATCCGCGGCCAGGGGAAGGAGATCCGCCAAAAAGTCCTTGAGCTTGTCCTGGGCGCCAGCGTCGCGTTCGATCTCGCACTGGGTCAGCACAACCCAGAAGCGGAACGAGGCGAGGGCCTCCTCGCCGAAGGCGAGTCTGCGGGCGTCGCGCACGTAGCCGCGCGCCTCCTCGAACCGGCGCTGTTTGCGGGCCACGTCGCCCAATTCGAGGAGGGCGCGGCCTTCCAGGTAGCGGGCGTGGACGTTCTTGGCCGAGATCTGGTTCAGGAGCTTGAGCGAGAGGTTCAGGTGGTCGCGCGCGTCATCCCATTGGCCGCGCTCGGACCGGATCGAGCCGATGTTTTGCGCCAGGGCCGCGGCGGCCGGGAAGTCCTTGAGGTAGCGGGCGAGTTCGAGGCCCTTTTCGTAGGAGACCATGGCCTCGTCCAGACGGCCCTGGAGCTGGTGAGTCTTGCCCAGACCGTTGTAGGCGCGGAGGAGGATCTCGAAATTCCGCTCGAACCGCGCCTCGGCGGCGCATTGCTCGTAGAAACCGATCGCCTTCTTCAGATGGCCCGCCTCCGCCCAGGCCTCGGCCAGGTTGTAGAGGCCCTTGACCTTCGTATTGGCGTCGCCGGCCTTATCGTAAAACTTCTGTGACTTCTCCAGCGCCGCGATCGCCTTCTTGGCGTCGCCTCTTAAGAGGTAGGCGTAGCCCAGGTCATTGTTCAAAATCCGTTTTTGGGCGTCCGGTTTCAGGCCTTCCCAGCGCCTTTGCTGTTCTTCGAAGAGGGTGATGGCGGCGTCGACCTTTCCCTCTTGGCAGAGGAGCCAGGCGATGAAGTTCTGGATGTGAATCGAGAGGACTGGGTCCTGAACCGTGCTTTCCTCCAACAGGGCCAGCGCCCGTTCGAGGCGGTTGCGCGCGTCCGGGAACTTTCCCTCGCGGATGAGGCGCCAGCCCTCCTTTTCCAGGATGCGGGCGCGCAGGTGCAGACGGGAGGGAAGGTCGTCGGGCGGGATGGCCTTGAGGAGTTCTTCCAGATTCGTGTCGTCGCGGGGTTGCAGAGGGAGGGCGTCGATCAGGGCGCCCTCGCGGAAGACGGCGAGGTTCCACCGGCCCTGTTCGTCGACGAGACGGTTTTGCGACGCCAGGCCCTCCAAGATGGAGACGATGAGGCTCAAATTTCCGCGTGTCTTTTGCCACAGGCCCTGGACGAAGGCCTTGGGGATGTCCGTGTGGCCGCTCATGACGGCCAGAAAACTTTCGAGTTCGGCCTCGGTCAACGGCGGGACGCGCACGACGGCGGGTTCCATCCCCGCGGCCTTGAATTCATGGACGGCTTTTTCCTCTTCTTCGGGTAGGACGGCACGGATCGGACGGTCGAAAGGGATCCCCTTCAGCTGCAGCTCGTATTTCAGGTCTTGAAGGAGACGGCTCCGTCCGGAGCCGGCGTCTCCGACGACCAAGATCGCCTGGAACTTATTCGCGCGTACCTGCAAGACGGCCACCACCAAGGACTCGAGGAGGTTGCGGCGCTCGATCCAACGATCGGGCCGCCAAGGTTTTGTCCCTTTCGGGCCGGTGCGCGGCTTGGCGAGATCCATGGCCTCCAAGAGGGCCGCGGCGTTCCGGTAGCGGCGCGCCGGGTTCTTGGCCAGCAAGGTTTCGAAGATCTCGTTCAAATAGGCCGGAGTCTTGGGGTTGACCAGAGTCGCCTTGGGCGGGTGGACGGTCAGGTGGGCGTCGTACGTTTCTTGGACGTTGTCTCGCAAGAACGGGTTCTGCCCGGTGAAGAGCTCGTAAAAAACGACTCCCAAGGAATAAAGATCGGTGCGCTCGTCGGCGGGCTCCTTGAGGATCTGTTCCGGTGCCATCGTGGCCGGCGTGCCGGCGGCAAAGGGGAAGCGCGGATCGGCCAGGCCCAAGTCGATCAATTTCACTTGAGGGCCTTGCTTGGATTCGATGACGTAGATGTTCCCGGCCTTGAGGTCGCCGTGCAGCAGCCTGGCCCGGTGGATGGCCTGGAGTCCGCGAGCCGCCTGGAGAAACAAGTCCTCGATCACCTCCGGCGCGGCCTTTTTGCAAAAGTCCCGGATGGTCCTTCCCTCGAGGAGCTCCTGCGTGAAGTAGAAGCGTTTCGAGTCTTCGTCGAAGCCGAAGTCGTGGATGGCGACCACGTTCGGGTGCCGCAGGTCTTTCAAGAAGCCGAACTCGAACTTGAAGGACCGGACGACCTCGTCTTGGAGGCGCGGATCGGGAAAGGGTTTTAAGAGTTTGAGCGCGAATTCGCCTTCGTCGGAGCGGACGCGGAGGATCTCGCCGGCCATGCCCTCGCCCAGCCTGCCGATGACCTTGAAGCGTCTGTCGATGGTTCGGGACATCGGACGTCAGCCTAATCCATTTTTCGGAAGATAGAAATATGAATGTTTGAATATGGAAAACAGATATATAGTTATCATAATTTCGACGTTTATAATTTAACTTATTGAATAATTTCAAGATGTTCAATGTTTGGCATGATCTCTGCATTCTCTCTCCTCAAACCAAAAAATAGGAGGGAATCATGAAGCTCGACGTCATCCAAAAAACCGCCCTGCTCTTCGCTACGGCGGCGGCCTTGGTCTCCACGGGAGGCCTGGGCTGCAGCACGGAAGCGCTCCTCATCGCGGGGGATCCCGCCGCGGCCGTCGGCGATTACGGCGACGCCCCGGACCGTCTGCCCTGCCAGTATCCGTCCGGGATCGAGTGCGAGTTTCCGACGCGGTTTGACCGCAACGGGGCGCATCACCTGGACATCACCGATTCCGCCTTCGGTCCTTTCAAGGACGACGGAACCCTCTCCGTCTCCGCGGAGAAGGACGCCCTCGATCCGGCCGATCCGGACGGGATCCGGAACATCGCCGAGCCCGCGGGCGAGAGCGACCACGACGCCTTAGACGACGGTCTCCTGACGCCCTTCCTCGCCCCCGGCGTGGGCAACACGATCGACTTCCTCGTCTCGGTGGCCCCGACGGCCCCCAAGATGACCCGTTACGTGAACATGCTCGCCGACTTCGACCAGAACGGCTTCTGGACGGACGCGGGAGGGACCGAGGAATGGATCGTCCAGAACATGCCTGTGGACGTGGACCCGGGAATGACGGCGACCCTGACGACGCCCGAGTTTGCGGCCGGAGCGGTGACCGACAAGGTCTGGCTCCGGATGACCCTCTCCGACACGCCCATCGATCCGGCGGCCTATCCTGAGGGATGGGAAGGGAAGGGCGAATTCGCCGTCGGCGAGACGGAGGATTATCTCCTGCAAGACAAGGTCCCGCTGGATCTGAAGGGGATCATCGGCGGGGGCGGCGGTCCAGGCGGAGGCGGACCCGGTGGCGGTGGTCCGGGTGGCGGCGGTCCAGGCGGCGGTGGTCCGGGCGGCGGCGGCCCGGGTGGTGGTGGTCCCGGCGGCGGCGGTGGTGGCGGCGGAGCGTGCGATATTTACAAGTCCTACACGGCCACGATCTGCAAGGGATCCAGCCGGACGTTCCTGGCCCTGGTGGACGGCTTTGCCCCGGACAGCGTGACGGCGACCTCGAGCGATCCGTCGGTCGCGGGCGTCGATGTGAATGAAGCGAACGTGACGGTCACGGGCGAGAGCGAAGGGACGGCGACGATCGAGGTGACGGTGGTGGCCGACGGCTGCACCTATCACATCACCCTGGTCGTCAAGATCAAGAAGTGCGGGCCCAAGCCGAAGATCCCCTGCTGCACGCCCGCTGAGATCGCCAAGGACCCGTCGCGCTGCGAGAACTGCCACGTGGTGGGCGTCAAGTTCTACGATAACGAGACTCCGGGCGGCGGCGGCGATTCCGTGAACGGCGGGATCGAGGAGACCGGCTCTTGGGGCGATACGGACGCGAACAATCCGACCAAGACCACGGTGGTCGGGGTCGGGAACACGATCAAGATCATCGTGACCTTCTACCACTGCGATCCGTGTCCGGACGAGGACGGCGACGGTGACTCCGACTGCGACCACATCCCCGACGAGGCGGACTGGTTCCCGTACGAGGAGTACGATCCGGCGAACCCGCACGATTTCGAGGAGCAGATGTACGTGGACAGCTTCTTCGACGTCTTCTTCGACGTGAACAACAGCCACGAGATCTTCGACCAGACGTTCTTCACGGGCGTTCCGGAAGAAACGAACACTCCGGAGGTGCCGGAGGTGACGCCCCCGGTGAATCCGTATCAAGACCCGTATCATCCGTACGACCCGTATATGTACGAAAAGTACTAGACTCGATGAAGAGAGGGGAGGGGCCCCACCCAGAAATGGGTGGGGCCCTTCTCCATTTTATGCTAAAGGGATACTATGAAAAAAATTCTTAAAACCTTGTTTCTTCTGGCCGCCGGCTTTCTCTTCTTGATTCCAAGTTTCTCCTCCGTGGGAGGCTGCAGCAGCGGGGCCAGCGCCCCGCCGGCCTCGATCCCGGCGCCGGTTTCCTCGCTCATCTCCCTCACGCCCCCGGACGACACGGGCCTCATCGTGGTGACGGGCGACGTCGGGTCCGTGGAACCGGGAGCGACCGTCATCGCCGCCAACGTCACCAAGGGAGGGGTCGTGTTCCGATGGGAGGACCTCTTCATCCGCAGCGCCTTCGCCCAGGTGTTTGAAGCGACGACGACCGCGGACGACGCGGGCCGGTTTGTTTTGAACATCGACGGCGACTCGGGAGATCAGATCGGCATCCGCCAACAGGTGGGGACGGAGCAGAGCGACGTGACGTTCGTAGTCGTGCCGTGAATCAGATCGACGATTTGATGTAGCCGTTCGCCAGATACCACTCATAGGTCTGCCGGATCGTGTCCCGGAAAGGGCTTACCTTGTATCCCAGCTCGCGGATGGCCTTGTCCGACGAATAAAAGACCTTCAGGGGTGTGATACGGGCCGTTTCCGGCGTGACCGCGGGCTCCTTGTGGGTGACCCGGGAGACGGCGTCGGAGAAGAAGCCGAACGCCTTCAGAGCGGAGTCCGGAATGGAGATTTTCGGCGGCGGTTGGCCGACCACCTCGCTGATCATCGTGAATAAGTCCTTCCACGTGTAATTCTCGCCGCCCAGGATGTAACGCTCGCCGGTCTTTCCCTTTTCGAACGCCAGGACATGCCCCTCGGCCACGTCCTCCACCGAGCAGGTGCAGCCGCCCCCGCGCGGAACGACCTTGAGACGGCCGCGGGCCGCCTGAAAAACGATGGCGCCGGCGTTGAGGTTCACGTCGCCGGCCCCGAAGACGATCGCCGGATTGACGATGACGGCGTTGAGCTCTTTTTCGATGCCACGCCGGACCTCCTCCTCGGCGCGGTACTTTGAGTTGTTGTAGTTCAGGCGGTAGGGCCACCAGTTGTAGGGGATCGTCTCGTCGCCGATCTCCCCGTCGCGCGCGTGTCCGATCGCAGCGATCGAGCTCGTGTGGACCAGGCGCCTGACCTTGTGATGAAGGCAGGCCTCGACGGCGTTCCGGGTGCCGTCGATGTTGATCTTGTTTTGGGCCTCCCGCGCGCCGCTCCAGAAGGAGACGTGTCCCGCCACGTGAAAGACCGCCTCGCAGCCGTCGACCGCCTTGAAGACGGGATCGCGTTCCGTCACGTCGCCGATCGCCGTTTCGACCGGCAGGCCTTCGAGCATCTTGGTCGACGAGCCTTGCCGGCGGAGGATGCGGACGGTGTGACCCGCGGCGAGGAGTTTTCGGACGACGTGGGAGCCGACGAATCCCGTGGCGCCGGTGACGAGGATTTTCATGTTTGAACGCGCTTGCTTGACACAATTGGTCCGTAATCATTATAGTTTAACCAGAGACAGACAAGGAGAAAATCCATGGAAGCCGCCACCGAAGCCGCGCATACGATCCCCCAGGTCCCGCCGGGGGTACTGATCAACTTGACCGAAAAGGCGGTGGAAAAGGTGAAGGCCTTCGCGACGACCAACAAGGACGCCGAGGGCAAGCACCTGCGCGTCTACGTTCAGGGCGGCGGCTGTTCGGGTTTCCAATACGGATTCACCTTCGACGAGCAGCGCGACGACGACCAGATCTCCGAGGTCGGCGGCGTCAAGGTGGTGCTCGATCCGGTGAGCTTCCCTTACCTCAAGGGCGCAACGGTCGACTGGGTGGAGGATTTCCGGGGATCGGGTTTCGTCGTGCAGAACCCGAACGCGTCCGGCTCTTGCGGGTGCGGACATAGTTTCTCCGTCTAACTCATCGTCTCGTCTCATTCCCTCGCCGGGACGTCCGTCGCGGCTTGATCCGTCCCCGCCGCTGACAACGATCAGCCCCCCGCCTGATTGAAGTCATACCGCTTTCCGCCGGGGCGTGCGGCAATGGATTTATAAAGCGGAATCGAGGTTTTTATTAAAGACATACAGAATTTAGGGGTCGTCGGTGCGGGACAAATGGGCGCCGGGATCGCCCAGGCGGGGGCCCAGGCCGGTCTGAACGTCCTTCTGGTCGATCTCAAGGAAGAGATCCTCCAAAAGGCGTCCAAGGGCATCGAGAAGTCCCTCGCGAAACTGGCGGAAAAGGGCAAGGTTCAGGACCCGCAGGCGGTCTTGCGGAGGATCCGGACCTCCAGCCGCATGGGCGATCTGTCTTCCTGCGATTTCATCATCGAGGCCGCGACGGAAAACGAACCGCTCAAGTTCGGCGTTTTTGAGGAGCTCGATCGCGTCTGCCGCCCGGAGGTCTGCCTCGCTTCCAACACGTCGTCCATCTCCATCACGAGGATCGCCGGAAAGACGAAGCGGCCGGATCGCGTGATCGGCATGCACTTCATGAATCCGGTTCCGATGATGGAACTGGTGGAAGTCATCCGGGGTCTGCAGACGTCGGACGAGACCTATCGCCAGACGAAGGCGCTCGCCGAAAAAATGGGGAAGGTGACCGTCCTTTCCAAGGATTCCGCCGGTTTCATCGTGAACCGGATCCTGGTCCCCATGATCAATGAGGCGATCTGCGCCCTCTATCAGGGCATCGGGACGGCCGAGGAGATCGACGCCGCGATGAAGCTCGGGGCCCATCAACCGATGGGTCCCCTGGCCTTGGCGGATCTGGTCGGACTCGACACCGTTCTCTCGGTCCTGGAGGTTTTTCACGCGTCGTTCGGCGACAAATTCAAACCTTGTCCCCTCCTGAAGCAATATGTCGATGCCGGTTGGTTGGGACGGAAGACGGGGAGGGGTTTTTACACGTACTCCTAGGAAGGGAGGCCCCCTATGACGCCGCAAGACAAGCTCATCGTCGAAGACTCCCGGAACGGGTCTCGTTGCGAGATTCCCATCGAGAACGGGGCGATCCGCGCGACGGAATTCGCCAAGATGAAGCCCGCAGCCGACGGTCCGGGCCTTTTCACGTACGACCCCGCCCTCTTGAATACGGCCACGTGCCGGAGCGCCATCACGTATATCGACGGCGACAAGGGGATCCTCCGGTATCGGGGCTATCCGATCGAGCAGCTGGCCGAGCAGAGCACCTACCTGGAAGTGTCCTATCTCATCTTGCAAGGCGAGTTGCCCACGAAGCGTCAGCTCGCCGATTGGACCGAAGAGATCACGCGGCACACGATGGTCCATGAGAACGTGAAGACGTTCATGGACGGCTTTCATTACGACGCCCACCCGATGGGGATCCTGGTCAGCACGCTCGCCGCCCTCTCCACATTCTACAAGGACGCCAAGAACATCGCAGACGCCGAATCCAGGCATCTTCAGAAGATTCGTCTCATCGGCAAGATCATCACCCTGGCCGCCTACAGCTACCGGCACAGCCGGGGGCTCCCTTACGTCCAGCCCGACAACGATCTGACCTACGTCGGGAACTTCCTGAACATGATGTTCCGGATGGTCGAGCCGAGATACGTCTCCCACCGCGTCCTCGAAAAGGCCCTCGACGTCCTCTTCATCCTCCACGCCGACCACGAGCAAAACGCCAGCACCAACGTCATGCGCTGCGTGGGGAGCTCGAGGATCGATCCGTTCACCGCCACGTCGGCCGCGGCCGCCACGCTCTACGGCCCCCTGCACGGGGGCGCCAACGAAGAGGTCCTCGTCATGCTCAGGCAGATCGGTGCCCGCGACAAGATCCCCGCGTTTCTGAAGGCGGTGGTGGGTGGGGAGAAGAAGCTGATGGGCTTCGGACACCGGATCTACAAGAATTACGACCCGCGGGCGAAGATCATCAAGCGTCTGGCCCACGAGGTCTTCGATGTGACGGGGACCAATCCCCTGCTCGACATCGCCTTGGAGTTGGAAAAAATCGCCCTCGAGGACGAGTATTTCATCAAGAGGAAGCTCTATCCCAACGTCGACTTCTATTCGGGGCTCATCTACCAGGCGATGGGATTCCCCGTGGAAATCTTCCCGGTCCTCTTCGCGATCGCGCGGACGACGGGGTGGCTCGCGCAATGGGAGGAAATGCTTCTGGATCCCGAGCAAAAGATCGCGCGGCCGAGGCAGATCTACACCGGCGCGGGCAAGCGGGATTTCGTCCCCCTGGAAATGAGGTCCTGACGTGTTCCCCATCGTCCATAAGGAGGTCTTCGCGCCGACCACGTTCCTGTGGGAGGTTCGGGCGCCGGACGTGGCGCGGGCCGCCCGGCCGGGGCAATTCGTGATGGTCCGGCTGCACGAGGGGGGAGAGAGGATCCCCCTCACCGTCGCCGACTTCGACCGGACCGGAGGAACGGTCACCATGGTGGTCAAGGTCGTCGGCAAGACCACCGAGGAGATGTCGACCTACGCCGAAGGCCGGGAATTCCTCGATTTCATCGGCCCGCTGGGCTCTCCGACCCACGTTGAAAAAAGGGGACACGTCGTCCTGGTCGGCGGGGGGCTGGGCGTCGCGCCGGTCTATCCGGTCTTGAGGGCCTTCAAGGAGGCCGGAAACCGGACCACGACGGTCATCGGGTTCCGCAACACCCAGGAAATCTTCTGGAAGGATCGTTTTCAGGAATTCAGCGACCGGCTGATTCTGATGACGGAGGACGGTTCCGCCGGGGAAAAGGGGACGACCGTCGACGCCTTGAGGCGGGTCGTGGCGGGCGAGGCGGTGATCGACGAAGTCTTCACGGTCGGTCCCCTGGGGATGATGGAGGCGGTCGCGGAGGCGACGCGCCCGAAAAAGATCCCGACCTTCGCCTCCATGAACTCGATCATGGTCGACGGCATCGGCATGTGCGGCTCCTGCCGCGTCACCGTCGACGGAAGGGTCCTCTTCGCCTGCGTGGACGGGCCCGACATGGACGCCCACAAGGTCGATTTCAAGGAGATGAAGATCCGCCAAAACAGGTTTCGGACGGAGGAGCACGCGTCCCTCGAAAAATACCGGTCGGAGTGCCGCCTGAAAAAGAAGGGGGTTCTCGCTTGAGCGAGCCGCGCGGCAAGAAGATCCGGGTCGACCGCGTCAAGATGCAGGAGCTTCCTCCGCAGGAAAGGCGGAGCAACTTCGAAGAGGTCAACTGCGGCTACGATCCCGACATGGCGAAGCTGGAGGCCGACCGGTGCCTCTTCTGCAAGAAGCCGCTCTGCGTTCAGGGTTGCCCCGTCGCGATCGACATCCCCCAATTCATCAAGAAGATCGGCGAGGGAGACATGCCGGGGGCCTATCAGGTTCTGCGCGCCTCCAATCCCCTCCCCGCCGTCTGCGGGCGCGTCTGTCCCCAGGAGATTCAGTGCGAGGAGAAGTGCGTCGTCGGCCGGAAAGGAGATCCGGTCGCCATCGGGCACCTCGAGCGGTTCGTCGGCGACTGGGCGATCCAAAACGGCTTGAAGGAGAGGGAGACGATCGCGCGGATCGGCAAAAAAGCCGCGATCGTCGGATCGGGTCCGGCGGGCATCGCCTGCGCCCACGATCTGGCGCGGGCCGGATTCGAGGTGACGATATTCGAGGCGCTACACGAGGCGGGCGGCGTCCTCTCCTACGGCATTCCCCCGTTCCGGCTTTCGCGCGCGGTGATCCAGGAGGAGATCGAGGCCCTTCTCCGCATGGGGGTCCATATCGAGTTTAACAAGGTGATCGGCAAGATCTTCTCCATCGAGCAATTGCTGGCGGAAAAGGGCTACGACGCGGTCTTCATCGGCACGGGCGCGGGACTGCCGAAATTCATGGGAATCCCCGGGGAGCACTTGAACGGCGTCATGAGCGCCAACGAGTTCCTGACCCGGGTGAATCTCATGGACGGGTTTCAGCGGGCCGATACGCCGGTCGGGATGGGAACACACGTGGCAGTAATCGGCGCCGGCAACACGGCCCTCGATACGGCCCGGACGGCTCTGCGCATGGGAGCGGAGGAGGTGTCCATCGTTTACCGCAGGACGGAGAAGGAGTCGCCCGCCCGCGTGGAGGAGTTGCGGCACGCGACCGAAGAGGGGATCGTGTTCCGCTGGCTGACCAATCCGGTCCGCCTGCTTGGCGACGAGAAGGGCAGCGTCGTCGAGATGGAATGCGTGCGGATGGAACTGGGGGAACCGGACGAGAGCGGACGACGGTCGCCGCGTCCCGTTCCGGGATCCGAATTCCGGTTCAAGGCGGACACCGTGGTGTACGGCCTGGGGACGGTGACCAACCCGATCATCAGCCGGAGCACGCCGGGGCTGAAGACCAACAAGTGGGGCTATCTCGAAGTGGACCCGGAAACCCAAATGACCTCGATGCCCGGCGTGTTCGCGGGCGGAGACATCGTCACGGGATCGGCGACGGTGATCCTGGCGCTCGGGGCGGGCCGCCGCGCCGCGCGCGGGATCCTCAAGTATCTCGGACTCGCCAAGGAGGAGGTGAAGGATGGCGTCGCAGTGCCCCAAGTGTCATCAGCCGGTTGACGAAGACTACATCTGTTGCGCGGGGATCGAGTTTCAGTGGCGGTGCAACCGCTGCCGGAAGAGGACCCGCGGCTTCGCGATTCCCTTTGGAAAATGCCTTTGCGGCGGCGATCTGACGCGAATCGAGGGCAAGGAATCGGCCGTGGAGGAACGGCTGCTCGCCTTGCAGCAGGCCTTCCAAATCGAGGTCGAAGCCGTTCATTTCTATCACCACCTCGCGGAGGCTGTCGACGATCCCCAGGTCAGCGACTTTTTCGAAAACATGTCCCGCATGGAGAAGGAGCACGCCCAGGAGCTGAACGAAAAGTATCACCTCCACGTGGACGAGGAGGGGTTCCTGGACGCGAAAGGCCCGATCCCCCGGCCGTTTTTCGACGATCTCCGCTTCTTCTCGGAGACCGGGGACCTCCGGTCCCTTTACAACTGCGCGATCACCCTGGAGATGAGAACTCTCAATTTTTTCTTGGAAAAATCCAAGACCCTTCCGGAGGGCGCCGAGCGTCTACTCTATGAGGAGTTGGCCGCGGAGGAGAGGGAGCACATAGCCATCCTGGAATCGGAGAGGGATCGCTGACGGCCGCCGGCCGGATGACGAAGATCACCCGGCGAGCCAGCGCAGATCATAGGGGCGCGGAGCGCCGCGTCATACACCATTCCGCGTCCAAGAGGAGAAATAGTCTCCCGGAGGGGAGCCTGGCATGAAAAAAGAGGTCGAGGAACTGCAGGACGTCGTCATCCGGTTTGCGGGGGATTCGGGCGACGGGATGCAGCTGACGGGTTCGCAATTCACCAGCACCACGGCGGTCTTGGGCAACGATATCGCGACTCTTCCGGATTACCCCTCGGAGATCCGGGCCCCCGCGGGCAGTCTCGCCGGAGTTTCCGCCTTTCAGATCAATTTTTCCTCCCGCGACGTCCGGACGCCGGGCGACTCCCCCAACGTGCTCGTGGCGATGAATCCCGCCGCCCTCAAGACCAACCTCAAGGACGTGGCGGAGGGGGGGATTCTCATCATCAACGAGGACGCCTTCAACGAGCAGAACCTTGCGAAGGCCGGTTACGCCTCCAATCCCCTCGAAGACGCGAGCCTCTCGCGCTACCTCGTCTACAGGATCCCGATCACGACGCTGACGGTGAGCGCGCTCAAGGATTGCGGGATTTCCAAGAAGGAGATGGATCGTTGCCGTAATTTCTACGCCTTGGGGCTCATGTTTTGGCTGTATCAGCGCCCGATGGACGTGACGGTCGGATGGATCCACGAGAAATTCGGCAAGAAGCCGGCGATTGCCCTTGCCAACGAAACGGCCCTGAAGGCCGGCTACAGTTACGGCGAGACCGCCGACGTCATCAAGAAGCACTACCGGGTCGCGCCGGCAAAGATCGCCCCCGGGCTCTACCGCAACATCACCGGCAACGAGGCGGCGGCCCTGGGATTCGTCGCGGCGTCAAAGTTGGCCGGGACCCCGCTCTTTTACGGGAGCTATCCGATCACGCCCGCCTCCGACATCCTTCACGAACTCTCCCGGCATAAGAACTTCGGTGTCCTGACGCTCCAGGCGGAGGACGAGATCGCGGCGATCGGGGCGGCGATCGGGGCGTCCTTTGCGGGCCTTCTGGGTTTGACCGGAACGAGCGGACCCGGGCTATCGCTCAAGGCGGAGGCAATCGGGCTCGCGGTCATGACCGAGCTCCCGCTCGTGATCGTGGACGTCCAACGGGGCGGACCGTCGACGGGTCTTCCCACCAAGACGGAACAATCGGACCTCATGCAGGCGATGTTCGGCCGGCATTCCGAATGCCCGTTGGCCGTCATCGCTCCGGCCACGTCGGGGGATTGCTTCCACATGGCGATCGAGGCCTTCCGCATCGCGGTCAAGTTCATGACGCCGGTCATCTATCTTTCGGACAGCTACCTCGGGAACGGCACGGAACCCTGGCGGATCCCTGAACTCGAGACGCTTCCCCGGATCGAGGTCAGGCATCCGACCGACCCGGCGACCTTTTTCCCCTATTCGCGGGACGAAAAGACCCTTTCGCGGCCGTGGGCGATTCCGGGGACTCCGGGGCTTGAGCACCGGATCGGGGGCCTGGAAAAACAGAATATCCAGGGGACCGTCAGCTACGACCCGGCGAACCACGAATTCATGATGAAACTCAGGGCGGAGAAGATCGCCCGCATCGCCGAGGACATCCCCGCGCAGGAGATTTTCGGAGACCCGGAGGGCGAGATCCTCGTCGTCGGCTGGGGAGGGACCTACGGCGCGATCACCTCCGCCGTGGAGAAGATGCGCAAGAAGGGGCTCTCCGTCTCCAGCATCCACATCCGTTATCTGAATCCGTTTCCGAAAAATTTGGGAGACATCCTCTCTCGGTTCGGGACGGTCATCGTTCCGGAATTGAATCTCGGCCAGCTCTCGCGCCTGCTGAAGGCGGAGTACCTGGTGGACGCCGTCAGCCTGCCGAAGGTTCAGGGACAGCCATTCAAGATCCGCGACATCGTCGAGGGGATCCAGAAAATCATGGACGACAAGGAGACTTCATCGTGGAAGGCAAGGCAGAAAGCGCGCCGAAGCTGACGCGGAAGGATTTCGTTTCCAGCCAGGAGGTCCGGTGGTGCCCCGGCTGCGGCGATTACGCGATCCTCGCCCAGGTCCAGAAGGTGATGGCGGATCTCGGTTTCCGGCGCGAAAATTACGTGATCGTTTCGGGGATCGGCTGTTCCTCCCGGATGCCGTACTACGTGAACGCATTCGGGTTCCACACGATCCACGGACGCGCGCCGGCGATCGCCACCGGTGTCAAGGTCGCCAACCCGGATCTGAGCGTCTGGGTGGTGACCGGGGACGGCGACGCCCTTTCGATCGGAGGGAATCATTCCCTCCACGCCCTGCGCAAGAACGCGGATTTGAAGATCCTCCTGTTCAACAACCGCATCTACGGGCTGACGAAGGGGCAGTATTCCCCCACGTCCGAATTCGGAAAGAAGACGAAGTCGACGCCGTTCGGCTCCGTGGACTATCCGTTGAACCCGATCTCTTTCGCCGCCGGCGCAGGAGCGACCTTCATCGCCCGGACGCTCGCCAGCGACCCGGCCCACATGGGGATGGTCATCGAGCAGGCGGGGAGGCACCGCGGGAGCGCCTTCGTCGAAATTCTTCAGAATTGCGTGATCTTCAACGACGACGCGTACAAGGAGCTGTCCGACCGCCTGACGCGCCCCGACCACGTTCTCCAACTCGAGCAGGGGAAGCCCCTCCTCTTCGGCAGGGAAAGGAACCGGGGCATCCGGCTCCGCGAACTTTCACCCGAGGTAGTGACGCTGGGCGACGGCGCCGTCGAATCGGATCTCCTCGTCCATGACTCCCGCCGGCCGAATCTCAATTACACCTTTCTCCTCTCCGGAATGGATCCTCCGGAGTTTCCGACGCCGATCGGGATCTTCTATCAAAAGGAAAATCCGACGCTGGATCAGATGATCCACGCCCAGGTTACGAAGGCGAGGCAGGCTCTCGGAGAGGGCGATCTGATGAAGGTGCTGACCGCCGGGGAGACTTGGACCGTCAGCTGAATGGAAGTCCTTGAAATAATTTGGTATTGTGGAAAATCGCGATGATATGCAACATACGGATGGCTGATCTTCATCATTAACAGCCGACGAGAAAGGAGGATATTCAAGGTAGGAAATGTTCCTGGGTCTTTAACATTCATAAGGAGAGGAAAGATGAAAAAGAGCACCGTGGTCGTATCGCTGTTCGCACTGGTCTTGGCCTGCGCGCTGCTGCTGCCGGTTCGTTCCGGCATGGCGGCCGGCAACCCCGCCGGCAAGAAGCTCTTTCTCGATAACAAGTGCAACAAGTGCCATACGATAAAATCCGAAGGCATCGAGAAATTGCCGGCGTCCGGAGGGGATTCAGGCGAGGAGGCGGGCGAAGCGGCGGAAAAGGTCACGCCGCCCGACCTGTCAAAACTCGGGCCTGAATGCACCGACGTGGCTGTCCTGGAGAAGTTCCTCAAGAAGGAAGGGACAATCACTCGCGAGGGTAAAGACGTGAAACACAAGAAGGCGTTTACCGGTTCCCCTGAGGATTTGAAAACTCTGATTCAGTTCCTGCAGGGGAAGTAGAGTCTTGTCGCGGCGCGCCGCGCGGCCTCCAGGGTCGCGCGGCGCGAGCGACGGGACGGCGGTCTTGATCGTTTCGAACCGGTGACTCGATGGGAAAGGGTTCATGCGACGCGCGTGTGCAAAACGATTCTGGATCGCAAGCTCCGCTGCCGCCATGTTCTTTTGCTTCGGGGCGTGGGGGAACGTCGCCGCCCATGCCGATGAGGGTTTGGACAAGGTCGACAAACGAACCACTCAGCTTGAAATGTATCCGTGTGACGAATGTCACTCCGCCCCTGAGGATTTCAACACCGAGAAGAGAACTCTGACCCAAGAGCATCTCAACATCAAGTCCATCCATCCCACGCAGCGCGTGGAGATGGATCCGACCTGGTGGTGCCATAACTGCCACAACCCGGGACAGTACAACCAGCTCAGGCTCTATACGGGCGAGACGATCGGATTCAATGAATCGCATCGATTGTGCGGACAGTGCCACGGCCCCCAATTGCGGGATTGGAAAGCCCATATCCACGGACGCCGGAGCGGACTTTGGAACGGAGAGGGGAAGATCGAGCTTTGCGTCCAGTGCCACAATTCCCACGATACCGCCTTCAAACCGATGAAGCCCCTGCCGCCGCCCCCGAAGCCGTCCTGGATGTCCCGAGGGGAAGGAGGCGCCCGATGAACCCATCGATCTCATCGGCCGATCGCGAGAAGTCGGCGAAAACATTGCGTGAATTGATCGGGCGTTTCTTCAAGAAACTGAGCCGGCCCGAACACGGGAATTCCGAAATCGTGAATCTCGAGAGGTCGAAAAAGAGGATCCATGCCTTGGTGGACCGCTTTTTCGGGAAACGGCTCTCGCGCCGGACGTTTCTCAAGGCGGCGGGCACGGTCGCCGGCGCCGCGGTCATCGCCTCTCCGAAGCCCGCCGAGGCCTTCTCGTTCGCCGAGTTCTTCCAGAAGCACTACAAGGAGCTGACCCCCGAGGACAAGGAACGCGTCTTCCGGCGGCTCGAAAAGGAGACGAAGGAGAAGCACGGCGTCGACGTCACGATTGCGGACCCGCAGCCGATCCCGGGCGTCGAATTCGCCTACTTTCTCAACCTCTCCAAGTGCAACGGGAACCGAAAGTGCGTCGAGGCTTGCGTGAAGGAAAACAACCAATCGCGCGACCCGGCTATTCAATACATCACGGTCTTGGAGATGGAGGCCGGGAGCTTCGATCTGAACAAATCCGACCGTTACTACAATCCGGATTTGGTTCCTCAAAAAGACAAATATTATCTTCCGGTCCAGTGTCATCAGTGCCGCAATCCGCCCTGCGTCAAGGCCTGCCCCGTGGAGGCGACTTGGAAGGAAGCGGACGGCATCGTCGTCATCGACTACAACTGGTGCATCGGTTGCCGCTACTGTCAGGCGGCCTGCCCTTACGAAGCACGGCATTTCAATTTCACCGAGCCGTCCATCCCGGCGGACGAGATCAACCCCAACCAGTCGTACCTGTCGAACCGCATTCGTCCCAAAGGGGTGATGGAGAAGTGCACGTTTTGCCTGCACCGCACGCGCGTCGGGAAATATCCGGCGTGCTTGGAGGCCTGCCCGACGGGTGCGAGAAAGTTCGGCAACCTCAAGGACCCGAACAGCGAGGTCCGGAACATCCTGAGCTCGAAACGCGTCTTTGTCCTGAAGGAGGAAGTGGGGACGGATCCTCAATTCTATTACTTCTTTGATTGATTGAGCGTGCCTATGAAAACGTATTTCCGGTTTTGGAAGGAGATGGTCGCGCAGGCCCTCAAGGGGAGTGCGCTCTATTGGATCTGGCTCGTTGTCTTGACGGCGATCGTCATCATGGGCGGCTTCGCCTACGCCGAACAGGTCAAGCACGGGTTGATCGTCTCCAATCTCTCCGACCAAGTCGCTTGGGGGGCCTATATCGCAAATTTCACCTACATCGTCGGGGTCGCGGCCTCGGCGATCCTGCTGATGATCCCCGCCTATTTTTACCGGATCGAACTGGTCAAGCAGATCACCATCATCGGGGAGCTTTTTGCGGTGTGCGCGGTGAGCATGGGCATGCTCTTCGTGGTCGTGGATATCGGCAGGCCCGACCGGTTCTGGCATCTCATGCCCGGGGTGGGACGCGTGAACTGGCCGATGTCGATCCTGTCGTGGGACGTCCTCCTGCTGTCCGGCTACTTGCTCCTGGCGCTCTATATTCCCTTTTATCTCCTCTACCAAAAATATATAAAGGAAGAACCCAGGGGCATGTTCTTCAAGCCTTTGATCTACCTTTCGATCTTTTGGGCCGCCATTCCGGTGACGGCCTTTCTCTTCAGCGGTCTGGGAAGCCGGCAGTATTGGAACTCGGCCGTCATGGCCCCTCGATTCTTGACCTCGTCGTTCATCGCCGGTCCCTCGCTCATGCTCCTCGTCCTCTACATCATTGAATGGCGGGATCTCTTCGAGGTCCCAAGGACGGTGATTCGTGTGCTCATACGCATCGTTGCGCTCGCCCTCATCCTCAACCTCTTTCTCTTTGCAAGCGAGGTCTTTAAGGAATTTTATACCGGGGCCCTGGAATCCGCCTCCGCCCGATACCTATTTTTTGGCTTGAAGGGAAAGCACATGCTCGTTCCTTATACGTGGCTGTCCATCGGGTTGAATCTGGTGGCGACCATTATCTTTGCGAGCCACAAGCTCAGCAGTCACGATCGCCTCATCCAGATCGCGTCCGTCTTCGCCGTCGTCGGCATTTGGATCGAAAAAGGCATGGGGATGGTGGTTCCCGGTTTCGTGCCGAGCCCCCTGGGCGATATCATCGAATACACCCCGTCCTGGGTGGAAGTCAGGGTCTGCGCCGGCATCTGGGCCTTTGGTTTTCTTTCCTTTACGCTCTTGATGAAGGCGGCTCTCCCCATCGAGAGGGGGGACGTGCACTACGGCAGGGCGATCAAGGAGCATCCGGCCAAGAGCGGGGGAGGAGGGGCGTCGGGCCTTACGAAACCGGTCGTCACGGCGCTGGTCTTGCTCGCGGCCCTGCTCGGTGCGGGAAGCACGGCCGAGGCGAAGACCCCCTTTCATATCAGCGGCTGGATCATGCAGGATTACCACTGGAAGACCACGGGGGCGTTCAGCGACCACCTGGCCGAGACCCTCGTCACCCTCAATTTCGGCGATCCGGTCATCAACCGATTTTCAGGCTCGATCCAGGGGGGCGTGATCGTCGATCTGAACAAGCAGGATTCCGGCAGTCCGTACCGCAGCATCTACGACACCTTCGGCAGCCACGCGATCGGCCGCTTCTATTACGGATACCTGGACGTCAACAAGGTCGGCCTCTTCAGCAACATCCGCGCCGGCCGGCAGCATCTCTATGAGTTGGAGGGGCTTCATTTCGACGGGCTTTCGGTGGAGACCAAGCCCTACGCGGGATTCGTCGTCTCCGCCTTCGGGGGCGTTCCGGTCCATTTGTATGAAAACCAGTTCGGCTTCGACCCCGGCGACTGGACGGCGGGAGGGGCCCTCCAGTGGACGCCGATCGCCCGCCTGCGGTTCCGGTTCAGCGGGGTTCACCTGAGGGACAAGGTCTCCGCGTTCCGGATCTTTCAGGGCAACCTCGATGATACCCTCTTCGGGGGCGCCGCCTGGCTCAACATCACGCCCAACTGGGAGTTGTACAGCCGTGTGACCGCTTTCACCGACCAGCTTCGCGACCTGGACTTCGGATCGTCGACCTCTTTCCCCAAGCAGGACTTGAAGCTGACGGTGACCGCCCACCGCCTCCTCGAGGCCTATGATTTTCGCGTGAACGAACTGGATCCCTTCTCGTTCGCCGGGACCTACCAGCCGTATACGGAGGCGATGGCCCAGATCTACAAGGGCTTCGGCAAGAAATTCGGCCTCGTCGTCGGCGGAGGGATGCGCCTCCTGGATCACAACCAGGTCGCCAGCGCGTTCAATCATGGTTTCGCGAAGGCCTACGGTTCGTTCACGACGCGGGGCTTCCTCGCCAAGGGCCTGTCGTCGACGCTCACGGCCGATTATTACCGCGGGCGTGACAATACGCTGAAAAACAACTATTTCGGGCTCTCATTTTCGGTTAACCAGGAATTCATGAAAAAGAGGTTGGTGGTCGGCGCGGGGACGGCCTTCTACTTGTACCGCTTCAATCTCTTCACGGGCGATGAATCCAGCGACGTGCGCACATATTTCGGAGAAATCGAGGGGCGCATCCGCAAGGATCTTAAGCTGAAGGCGGGTTACGAATTCGAGAAGAACAGGATCAACGGGTTTCACTCCGGGAGGGTTAGGCTCGTATGGGATTTCTGAAGACAAGACCGCTCCTCGGATTGCTGTTGCTGATGCCGTTGCTGATGGCGAACAAGCAATGCAACCGGGACATCACATGGGGGGACGTCTCGAAGGACCTCGTCGCCCCGTGGGCCGCGGATCATAAGGACATCGACGCGGACACGAAGTGCTCGGACTGCCACGATGGCCGCACCACCAAGACGAGGCCCAAGAGCCATGACGCCAACTGGACCAAGGAGCACGGGAGTTTCCTCTGGAAGAAGTACGGTTTCCGGAATCAGGGGGTTTGCTACCTCTGCCACCAGGAATCCCAGTGCGTGAAGTGCCACCAGCAGGAACCCCCTGAGAATCATAACGAATTTTGGAGGCTCAAGGGCCATGGCGGAATGGTGGGATTGGACCGGAGCCAGTGCGCCGTCTGTCACAAGGGGCCCGATTTTTGCGAGCGATGCCATTCCCGGACCGAGCCTCAGAGCCACACGGCGGGGTGGGGGAGCCCCACGAACGAGCATTGTCTGACGTGCCATTTCCCCGTAGAGTCCGTGGGGGCTCAGGCATGCAACGTGTGCCACCGGTCGACGCCGACGCATGAGAAGACTCCCAAGCGGCCGACCAACGCCCTGCACGGGCCGAGCGCCGATTGCCGGAGCTGCCACACCCCACTCCGGCATCCGGACAACGGAATGATGTGCACGGTCTGCCACACGCAATAGCGAGGGGGCTGGGTGTGCATGATCAAGATCATATTCAAGGGTGACGGATGGCATTGTTGATTTTGACGAGATGATAAACTGTATAAGTACACAGTTTTAGACACCCACGGGGAGGCTCTATGAAGATATCAAGAGTGACGTTAAGGTTCGGGATTGTCTTGGCTATTTGGGGAGCCCTCTCGATCCCGGCGCTCTCCGGACTGACGGTCCTTGGAGGGTGCGGGGGCGCGAAGACGGACGCGGGAGGGGGAGGCGGCGGCGGTGGAGGCGGCGGAGGCGGCGGCGAAACGGGCGTCGCCAACGCGGGTCCGGACCAGACAGTCCTCAACAAGACCTTGGTGACCCTCGACGGATCGGCGTCGACCGGCGTGACGTCCTACCAATGGATCCTTGAAAGCAAACCCAGCGGGTCCGCGGCGGCCCTTTCCGACGACACGACGGTCTCACCCAGCTTCACCCCCGATGTGGTCGGCGCCTACACGGCGAGGCTGACGATCAACGGCGATCCCGCCTTAAACGACGATGTGGTCATAAACGCGGTGAGCGTCTCCGCGAATTTCACCATCCCGGAGGGATCCTGCATCCGGGAGGAGACCCGTCTGGGAGAGACCTTGTACGTCGTCGACTTGGGGGCTTCTTGCGCCATGTTATCCGCCGCAACGAGCGAGGTCTCCGGCCTGACTTTGAAAGACATCCCGGCCACAACCTACCTGTGGGAACAGGTCTCCGGACCTCCCGTGACGATCGGGGATCCCTCATCGGCCGTGCTGAGCTTCACGGCCCCTCTCATGTCGGACCTCCAAAATCGGAGCGACAAGATGAAATGGCAGATCCTGCCCATCTCGCGCGACGACACCACGATGGTCTTCCGTTTGACGCTCGACGGCGTGCCAGCGGCGTCGGTCGCGATCGATGTCGAGGATGCGGGGGAATGGATTCATACCCAGAGCGGACTTCCGAACGCCCCGCTGGGTCAGAAGATCTATCTGTCGGGGGCGACGCAAATCTCCAATTCAATCAAGTACACGGGCTGGAAATGGACGTTGGACCTGACCGACGCCCCGGGCTCGGCGGCGGTCTTTACGGACAGCGGGTCGTTGACGTCGACGGCCCAGATGCCGAATTTCGTTCCTGACCTCCCGGGCGTGTATCGGGTCACCTACTGCCCGGTCAATACGGATTGTCCGACGCTGGATACGAGCAAAGTACCCCCGCTCGCCGGGACTGCCCTCGTCTATGCGAAGACCCCACCCACCCTGGGTTCGTATAAGAACACGGACGCCGTCATCCCAGTGACCTACACGCCGGGGACCATCGTCATCAACGTCGGCACGTATGCCGGCGTCGGCACGATCACGGGCGGGACGCCCTTGAGGCCCGAGTGCGGGGAATGCCACGGGACGACCGACAAGTCTGGCAAGGGCTACGGAGACCTCGTCGGGGAGTGGGACGGCACGAGGCACGCCCATATCTTCGAACTCAGTCTGCCGGGCTATGACGGACTCGTCCCGGACGTTCAGTATCATACGGTCGGATTCAACCTGGATGCGGACAACGACGGCTTTGATGACCTGATGGCCGCCGAGGGATTCGCCTTCCCGGCCGGCGGAGGCTTGAGCTACGCGGATTTCGTCGGGAGTCATCCGTCCGTCGCCAAGCTCGCGAACGTTCAGTGTGAAAACTGTCACGGTCCGGGGAGCCGGCACTTCAGCGGCGATCCCGTCGGGATCGGCCGATCCGAAGACGCGGGAACCTGCGGCCAGTGTCACCATCAAGAGGATCAGTGGAACGTCTCGAAGCACAACGAAACGAGCGGACACGTCAACTACGACTGGCCGGTCGAAAAGGCCTGCTCCAAGTGCCACACCACCGAGGGCTTCCTGACCTATCTCGAAAACGGCGGCGTCGACAACCTGCCCGCCGCCATCGCGGCCGGCGGGGATATCTCGTTGACCGCGTCGACGCACAACAAGGCGTATCCATCGGTGACGTGTTTGGCCTGCCACGATCCCCACGATGCGACCAATGACGACCACCTCCGCGTGGAGGGCGAGATCACCTTCATGAAGCCGGCGATGATCGCCGGAGCCGTGGCGGACGGCCAGGGAGGGGCGTTGTTCGTGGACGGCGCCAAGGAGACCGTCAACGCCGGAAAGGCCGCCATCTGTTTCGAATGCCACGTCGGGAGCCGGGAGTATCTCGAGAGCCGGTGTATCGAAGACTACACCGGTGACTTCGGTCAGACGTGCGATACCTGGGATAAGACGGCGACGAACTACGTGGGCAACGGCTTCCACGATGTGGCACAGGCCGGCATCCTTCAAGGGAAGCTGGGCTTTACGGATGTCGACGCGGACGGCACCGAGGATATCGTGGTCGATGCAACGACGAACTCTTATCACTCCGGAGACCTCTTCATAAAACCCGGAGAAACCCAGAGCAACAAGTGCGTCACCTGCCACATGGCCGAGACCCCCGAGGAGACCGAAGAGGGATCCGGACTGGTCGGCGGCCATGCCTTCCACATGACACCGACGACGAGCGCGCCGGAATTGCAGGAAATCCAGAACGTCAAGAACGCCTGCCAGCCCTGCCACGGGCCGAAGCTGACGAGTTACAATCGCCTGGCCCGCGGGGACTACGACGGCGATGGCGTTCAGGAGGGGATCCAGGACGAGGAGAAGGGGTTGCTGATCAACCTCACCGGCATCATTCAGTTCGCCAGCGTGAACGGCGCGGTCAATGCCGTCGTTCCGAACTACACGGATACATTTTCCCTCGGTGCCTGTAAGGTGGATGCGGATTGCGGAACGTCGGTCACTGGCGTGACAGGGATCTGCGATGGAGTGACAAAAAAATGTACGACGGCGTATGTAAGAACAGGCACTTACGCCAAGTGGGACGGAACCATCAATGTCTCAAGCGTCGGATACCTAGGCGCCACGGATGCGATGCCCAAGGGCGGCAAGGACTGCGATGCCGCCGGAGCTTACGGTCTGATCACCAAGCCGATCTTCATCGATACCACCAGCAAGGCCAATCTGGGTTACCGCACCTGCAACTTCCTCCAGGCGCCGAACTGGCTCAAGCGGGCGATCTGGAATCACAACATGATCGTCATCGGCGAGAGCTTGGGGATCCACAACGCTGGTTATGAGCTCCGGATGCTCCAGGGGACCTACGCCTTCATCGCGAAGAAGGCGGGCGTGCACTTGAAGACACCCGGCAACACGGCGACTGGACTTGCCCCCGAATTTGAAGCAAAGGTCTGGGGATCGACCGTACCGACCTACCAGACCGACTTCCCGCTGGCGACGCTCAGATAGCGGCGTGAGTAGGCCGGACGGTTGCGGATGTAATAGGGGGGCCCGTCTCTCGATGGAGCGGGCCCCGAAGTGGGGGGCATGTGACGGGCGTACCGCGATTCCTCTTTTCTTGCTTCGTAGCGGCCTCCCTGTTTGGCGCCTGGCTGCCCGGTGTTGTTGCAGGTCTAGCCGCAGGCGGTTGCGCCACGGAGACCGCGGGCACGGTCGTGGCGAACGCCGGTGCCGATCGGACGGTGCTTCTGAACGCCCCGGTGACGCTGGATGGTTCGGCGAGTACCGGAGTCACGTCCGCCACGTGGACCCTGATCTCCGCGCCTGCAGGATCGACCGCGTCCCTATCCGATGCCAAGACCCTTGAGCCCGTTTTCACCCCCGATGTGGGGGGCGACTACGCCGTTGAGCTTTCGATCAATAACGGCGCCGCGACCGACTCGGTCACGATCACCGCGACCAGCTCCCTTGTCTCGATCACCGTGCCGGAGGGTTCGACGATCACCACGCGGGAGCGCTTCGGGGTCACGGAATACGTCGTCGACCTGGGGGCCTCGGGGGCCACGCTTTCCGGGGCGACGAGCGTCATCGCGGGCGCGGGCGACTTGACGTACAAGTGGGAGCAGGTATCCGGTCCGGGAGCGACGGTCGTGGGATCGACGACGGGTGAGACGTTGGAATTCGTCGCGCCCCAACTCGGCGATTTCCTGAACGCCACGGACCGATACAAATGGCAGCCCCTTCGCGTCTCTCGAAACGATACGAAGATGATCTTCAAGCTGACGATCACGGACGCGAACGGAGTCGCGGGCGCCGGGACCATCGAGGTCTTCGTGCGGGACGCCGGCAAGGAGATCCATACGACGAGCGGGTTGTCGAACGTTGGAATCGGAACCACGGTCTATCTCTCCGGTCCCACCCTCAATGCGGCCGGCGCGAGCGCATCGGATCCCACCAGGCACGAGGGGAGCGCGATCACGGACTGGAGTTGGTCGTTGGACCTGAGTCAGGCGCCGGGATCGGGCGCGACCTTTGCGGATACCGGCACGACCGCTTCGAACGCACAGACCCCGAGCTTCGTCCCCGACGTGCCCGGCATCTACTTTGTCCATTTTGACAGCACGACGGGAAATGCGGGTTCCACGGCGATCAAGACGGTCAAGGTGCCGGGCACCCTCGTGATCAACGCGGCCGACTATGTCGGAGTCGGAACGATCTCGGAGGATTCGCCTCAGGCCACTCAGTGCGCCTCGTGTCATGACGGAACCGATCGATCCGCCCCGGAATTTTTCGGAGACATGGTCGCGGGCTGGAGCGGCACCAAGCACTCCCACGTCTTTCAGGATGCGATGGATCTCTACTCGTGGCTCGCTCCCGAGCCGTATCTCTGGCCCTTTCACACGGTCGGTTACAACAAGGACGACGCTGCCTTTGGGTTTGACGATCTCGCGCGGGATTTCGTCGACCCGCTGACGGGCCGCATCGGGTTTGAATTTCCGGCCGACGGCCTGACCTGGGACGCCTTTGTTCAGAATTTCCCCTCGGTGGCGAGGCTCTCGAATGTCCAGTGCGAGAACTGTCATGGGCCGGGCAGCGAACACCAAGGCGATCCGCTCCGGATCTCCTTCTCCTTTTCCCAGTACGGCGTCTGCGGCCAGTGCCATATCCAAGAAGAGCAGTGGCAGAACTCCCTACATAACACGGCTGGCGTGGAGCACGGGAGCGGCAGCTATCAGTCCTCCTGGCCGGGGACGGCGACCAGCTCGGGATGCACCCGCTGCCACACCGCCAAGGGATTCGACAATTTTCTCAGCGATGGATTCGCCGGATTGAAGCCCGTGACGGATGATCCGGGGGTCTTTCCCGGCGTCACGTGCGTCGCCTGCCACGATCCCCACGATGCCACCAATCCTTTTCAGCTCCGCCTTTACGGCGATGTGACGATGGCGATCGACGGGTCGACGGTGAACGCCGGAAAGGCGGCGGTCTGCTATGCCTGCCACGACGGCAACTACGCCAATCAGGCGAAGAATTGCGATGCGGACAACGACGGCGTCGCGGAAGCGATCTGCAGCACCGTGGATCAGACGGCGTCGCAGTATTGGAGGGGGGGCATGCACTATGTGCCGCAGGCCCCGATGCTGGAAGGGAAGCAGGCGATCGCCGATCTCGATGCGGACGGAACGCCGGATCTCGCGTTGACCGAAAACTCCTTCCATGCGGACCCATCCTTCACCTTGGCCGGTGTCGCCGCCGACCCGAACCTTCCGGCCGAGAACAACAAGTGCGTGACTTGCCATATGGCGCAGGGCCCCTCGCCCGATGAGGAGGGGTACCAGCACCTGGGAGGCCATGCGCTCAAGCTCCGGACCGGTCATGGGCTCGGGCATTTGCACGGCGTGCCGGAAGACGAGGTCTCCGTGGGAGGCACGACGGAGGCCGCCGGGACAGTGGAGCTTCTGAGCGCATGCCAGGTCTGCCACGGCGATGGCCTCACCGAATTCAACCTCGAGGCGCAGGACGACTATGACGGGGACGGCGCGGTGGAGGGGATCCAGGACGAGGTCAAAGGACTCCTCCTGAATCTCTCCAATCTGATCAAGGCGGCCGACACGGACAACGTCAATCAGGCGGCGACTCCTCTGAACGCCTCCGCCGGAACGACGGAGGGCGGGGGCGGCTTCATAACCGTCGGCGACATCGCCTGGGCGGGGAGCTGTTCGAGCTTCACGACGAGCGTCGCAAACGCCTGCGAACCGACCTCTCCCAAGCCCTACTCCTGCTTTAGCACGATGCCCGTTGGAAAGACCCGGGACGACTACCAGCAGTGTAATTTTGTCGAGGCGGATCCGGTGCTTCGCCGCGCCGTTTGGAACTACAACTCCGTGGTCCGAGACGGGAGCCTCGGCATTCACAACGCGGCCTATGCGATCCAGGTCCTCCAAGGGACGTATGCCGCGATCGAGTCCCTTCTGGGCATCGACAAAACGGGAGCGGCGCACGTCTGGGGTTCAACGCCGCCGACCTATCAGACCGATTTTCCCCAGGCGACGCTTCGGTAGCGGCAGGAGAAATGCCCCGGTCTCCGCTTGACACGGGGACCGGCGGAGGGTTGAAGTAGTGACATGAGCAAAAAGCTCCGGTACCTGCTGGGGTTCATTCTGTTTCTCGTCTCGGGTTTCATCGTCTTGGTCTTGTCGACGACGTTCCGTTCGTCCCTCCAGTATTATGTGACCGTCAGCGAGCTGAGGGCGAACGAGGCGAAGTACGAGAAGAGCAGCCTGAAGGTGGCGGGCCATGCCTCTCAGATCGAAAAAATCGAAGGGGCCGGAAAGATGTCCTACCGCTTCCGCGTCGACGAAGGCGGCGCCTCCATCCCCGTGGCGTTCACCGGATTCGCCCCCGATACCTTCAAGGAAGGCTCCGAAGTGGTGGTGACGGGCCGGATGAACCCCGACGGGAGCTTCGCGGCGACGGACATTTTGGCGAAATGCTCCTCCAAGTATGAGGCGAAGATCGACGGGACGCGCCGCTAATCACGAACGATATGAATAGTTCGCTTTCCTTCTTCGGTTCGCACCTGTTGGCCCTCGCTTATCCGGTCACCCTCTTTTCCCTCTTGATCTACCTCGCGGGGGCGAGGAGGCGGATGAGGGGGTTGGTCGTCGCCGGACAGCGGGCGACCTGGATCGCGTTCTTTCTGATCACGGCCGCCGTCCTGACCCTCGTGTGGGGCTTTCTCTCGGACGATTTCGGCATTCTTTACGTGGCCAGCTATTCGAGCCGGAGCCTGCCCTTTTTCTTCAAGCTGACGGGGCTTTGGGCCGGATTGGATGGATCCATTCTCTTCTGGACTTGGCTGGTCAGTTTGTACGGGGTGGTCGTCCTCCGGCAGAACCGCGACAAACATCCGGAATGGATGCCCTGGATCAACGCGACGCTGATGGGCATCGTCTTCTTCTTCCTGACGCTGATCCTCTTCGCCAACAACCCCTTCGTGCCCCTCGTGCCGGCCCCCCAGGACGGCAAGGGGTTGAACCCCCTGCTGCAGAACATCGCCATGGTCGTGCATCCGCCGTCGCTCTACCTGGGGTTCACCGGCTTTTCGGTCCCCTTCGCGTTCGTGATTGCGGCACTCGTGACGCGAAAGCTGGATGCCGTGTGGATCGAGGCCACGCGGCGCTGGATCCTGGTGTCCTGGCTGTTCCTCACGGTCGGGCTGATCCTGGGAGGCGCCTGGGCTTACGTGGAGCTCGGTTGGGGAGGGTTTTGGGCTTGGGACCCCGTCGAGAATGCGGCCCTCATGCCGTGGCTCGTCGCCACGGCCTACCTGCACTCCGTGATGATCCAAAAGAAGCGGGGTATGCTCATGGTCTGGAACGTTGTGCTGATCGTCCTGACCTACCTCATGACCATCGTCGGCACCTATCTGACGCGGAGCGGAGTGGTTCAATCGGTGCACGCGTTCTCCGGCTCGAAACTGGGGCCCTATTTTCTCCTGTTCCTCGGTTCGACCCTCCTCTTTTGCGTTGGGCTCATCGTCACGAGGCTTCCGGAGCTCAAGGGCCAGAACACCCTCCAGTCCTATATTTCGAAGGAGAGCGCGTTCTTGATCAACAATGTGGTTCTCCTGGTGGCGGCCTTTACGGTGCTTTGGGGCACCCTGTTCCCGACGCTTTCGGAGGCGGTCACCGGTGACCGGATTTCCGTCGGCCCCCCGTTCTTCAACAAGATCATGGGGCCGGTTGCGCTCACGCTCTTGCTGCTGATGGGCGTGGGGCCGATGATTTCCTGGAAGCGCTCCACGATGAGGAACCTCAGGAACAACCTGCTGGGACCGCTGATCTTCGGAGCGGTCGCCGCGGCGCTTTCGATGGTCCTTGGGCTCCGGCACTGGTACGCCCTGGGCACCGTGGTCCTGACGGGCTTCGTCCTCGGCACGCTCTTTCTGGAATTCTTCCGGGGCACGCGGGTCATCCGTCGTCAGAAGAATCTGCCCTGGATGGCGGCGTTTTTCGACCTGATCCTTCACGCGAACCGCCGCTACGGCGGCTACATCGTTCACGTCGGCGTCCTGTTTATTTTCATGGGGATCGCCGGAACCGTCTTTCAGACAGAGGCCGACTTTTCGGTCAAGCCGGGGGCGAGTTTTGATTTCGCGGGATATCACCTGACGTATCGGGAACCCCGGATCGCCGATTCAGAGCACAAGATGGATCTGGTGGCCAAGGTGGAGCTGGCGAGGGACGGGAAGAAGCTGGCCGATCTGTATCCGGCCCGGTACTTCTACAAGACCACCAATCAGCCCACCACCGAGGTCGATATGTACCACGCGCCGTTCAAGGACGTGTACCTCGTCCTGGGCAATATCGACGAGACGACGGGGGTCGCGGACATTCGCGTGATCCTCAATCCGCTGATCAGCTTCGTCTGGCTCGGGGGGCTCGTCATTCTGCTGGGGACGGTGGTCGTTCTCCTGCCGCGCTTCACACGCATCAAGCCGGCGGAGGCCCTGGCCCCCCTGATCCTGATTTCGCTGATCGGCCTGCCCCTGCCGGTCAAGGCGCAAGTGGAGCCGCCGGCGGGAATGCACGTGAGCAGCGAGGAGCAGAACGCGGTCGATCCCTTCCAGAACCGTTCCCCGGACGACCCGTCGTTTCAGAAGCTTAAGAATCTGACCGAGAAGCTCCTGTGCCAGTGCGGCGGATGTGTGCGCACGAACCTGCGCGTGTGCACGTGCGATTTCGCGAAGAGGGAGAGGGCGCGGATCTTCGCGATGATGGAGTCCGGAGGGAGCGACGACGATATCATCAAGTCCTTCATCGGCCAGTACGGGATGACGGTCTTGACGGCCCCTCCCGAGAAGGGTTTTTTTAAAGTGGGTTACCTCGCTCCGGGGGTCGTTCTCGTGGCCTGTCTGGCGCTTGCAGGCCTCATCATCCGGGTCTGGTCGAGGAGGGTGGCTGTCCCGGCTGCGCGGGCCCGGGCCCCGGAGGTCACGCCGGACGACCCCTACGCCCGGAAACTGTCCGAGGAATTGAAGGAGTTCGAGTCATGACGCTCGCGACCTTCCTTCTGGTCCTGATCTTTTTCGTCGTCCTCTATTTCCTGGTCACCCCGATGCTCTCCCCCCTCCTGTCGAAGGAGGCGCCCGGAACTCCGGGGAACGCGCAGGGCGCCGAGGACTTGCGTTACCGGAAGGCCGAGGTCCTGGAGAGCCTCAAGGAGTTCGACCTGGACCTCAAAATGAAAAAGATCTCCGATCAGGACTATCAAACCCTCTTTCAGGAGACATTCGCGGAGGGCGCCAAGATCCTCAGGGAGATCGACCAGCGGGCGCAGGAGGCGGAGCAGCCTCCGCCGGAAACCACTCCGCAGGCCCGGGAAACAAGGCCGCCGTCCCACGAAACGCCTCAGGCCGCCGTCCCCAAGTTCTGCTCCCAATGCGGGGCGGCCTTGGAGGCTGGAGCCAATTTTTGCAGCCGGTGCGGCAGAAAAATTCAAAGGGTGCCGTTATGAAGACCACTCTCCTGGCCGGTTTCCTTCTTCTCCTCCTCTCGTTTCCCAAAGGTGGGGCCCAGGCGCAGCAGCCCATGGGGGGGATGGCGGAGGGAATGCCGCCCATGGCCCAGATGCCGCAGTTTCAGGGGATGCAGATGGGGGTTTTCGACGGAACGCTCGTGGAGATGAAGGGCGGCGGAAAGAAGGCCCCGGTGCCGGGACAGACGGTTGCGATCGTCGTTTTTCAGAACGGCCAGCGCGTGCTGATGTTGAACAAGAAGACCGACGAACAGGGGCGCTTCCAATTCAAGAACATCTTCATGGATCCCTCCTTTTCCTACTTGATCGGAACGATGTGGAACGGGAAGCTCTATGAAATGACGGACCTGGGGCTCAAGGAGGGCGAAAAGGAGAGGAAGATCGAATTATCGGTCGGAGAGGGTTCGCCCTATTGGGTGACCGACGTCAAACCGCCGCAGGAGGAGCCCGCTGAGGCCGAGGCGGAGGCACTTCCCCAGGGCCCCAGCGACCTGATGCGCGCCTCTTCTCCCCCCCCGGCGTCCGCGGAAGGCGCCTTCTCGGTCGGCTCCTACTGGGAGTATCCGTATCAAAAAATCGCCCTCGTGCTCTCCGGCATCGTCGCCTTGGCCGGGCTCTATCACCTGGTCCAACCGGAGCGGAGGGACTGAGTGGCCGACTCCCTTCCGGAAGGCGAGGTCCTTCTCGAGGCCCGCGGCCTCTCCCAGAGTTACGGCTACCGGCGCATCCTCAACGATCTCGATTTGACCCTCCACCGGGGGGAGATCGCGGTCTTGAGGGGCGCGAACGGGTCCGGGAAGACGACGTTGATGAAGGTCCTGTGCGGACTTCTGAGGCCCCGCTCGGGGACGATCCGGCTTCGCGATCCCAAGGCCGATTTCAGCCTCTTCACGCCCGATTGTTATCTCTACGACGACCTGACCGTGCGGGAAAACCTTTCCTTCTATCAAAGGCTCTATCAGGCGGACGGGGCGAGACTCGAAAGGGCGGAGCAGGATTTTCTCCTGGAGTCGTTGCTCGACACCCCGGTCCGTCAACTGTCCCTCGGTCAGAAAATGAGGACGGCGCTCGCCCGGACCTTCCTGATGCCGGCCACTTTCTACTTCCTGGACGAGCCCTTCGGGGCCTTGGATCAGATCTCCTACGACCATCTGGTGAAGGTCATCGCCCGTCTGAGGGGGGAGGGGGCCCACGTCCTCATCTCCAATCATCTCATCGAAAGGGGTTCGGAGCTCTTCGATCGCGTCCTGTATCTGGAAGGCGGAAAGCTGAGACAATGAGCGCCCCGTTCCGCCGGCAATTCGCGCTCCTGTTCGGGAAGGACGCGCTCCTGCTCGGCCGGCGCGCCGCGGCGTTCATTTCGATCGTTTTTTTCACCCTCCTCGTCGTCATCATTTTTCAGTTCGGCATCGATCTGGAGGGGCGGTCCCCCGTGCCTTACGCGTGCCCCTTCATCTGGCTGGGATCCCTCTTCGGCGGGATGCTGCGCATGAGCCGCACGTTCGAGGCGGACATGCGGGGCAAGGCCCTGGACGGGATTCGCCTGGTGAAGGGGGTGTTCCTGCCCCTCTACTTGAGCAAGCTCCTGTTCAACATCGTCTTCATGATCGTACTGGAGCTGCTGATGTTCATCGTGGTGGTCGCCTTGTTCAACGTCCCGGATCCCTTGCTCTACCTCCGGGCCGCCTGGGTTCCCTTCGTCCTGGGAGCGATCGGATTTTCGGCGATCGGGACCACGTTCTCAGGGATGGTTTTGGGAGAGACGAGCAAGGACCTCATGCTCCCGGTCATAGCCTATCCCATCCTGTCGCCGCTCGTCATCGGCGTGGTGAAAAGCCTAGAATACGATCCCTCCGGCATGAAAGTCTTCTTGAATTTGTCCTGGATCTATCTATTACTCGCCTTTGACCTGATCTACGTCGTCTTATCATTGACGGTGTTCGACGTTCTGTTGGAGAGCCACTGAAGGTATGAAGAAACTATCCTCGGCGCTGTTCCCGGTCCTTCCGGCCGCGGCCTTTCTCCTGTTGACGGCGGCCTACTACTTGATCTTCGTTTACTCGCCGGAGGAGGTGAATCAGGGTCTCGTCCAGAAGCTCTTCTATTTTCACGTGTCGTGCGCGTTCGCGATGTACTGCGGATTCAGCCTGGCGGGACTTTTCGCCCTCCTTTATTTGATCAAGCGCAAGTCGCGGTTCGATCGTCTCTCCCACGCCGGGGCGTCCGTCGGACTCCTGTTTTGCACGATGGTGCTGGCGAGCGGCCCGGTCTGGGCCAAGCCCATTTGGGGCACGTGGTGGACGTGGGATCCCCGCCTGACGACGACCCTTCTGATCTGGCTCATTTTTTTCGCCTGTCTCCTCCTGCGGCGCTTTTTCGAGGGGGATCCCCGGGGGCCTGTCTATGCCGCCGTCGTGACCCTCTTCGGTCTCCTCGATCTGCCGCTGATCTCCCTTTCGGTCCGTTTGTGGCGGGGGGTTCACCCATCCGTCCTGGGGAAGAAGGAGAACATGCCGGTGGAGATGAAAATAACCCTGCTCGTAACGAACCTCGCGGTCCTGCTCTTGTTCATATCAGTCTACTGGGTGAGGGCCCGCCTCTTGGGATTGGAGCATAAGAGCGAGCTTCTGAGCGTCAGGGACCAAGAAGGGAGATAAGATGGATACCTCTCGTTATCTTTTCGTCGGATATGCGATTTTCTGGATCCTGCCGGTCGCGTACTTGTTTTACCTGGCGCGGAAGATCCCCGAACTGGAAAGAAAGATCGACCGGATCGGACAGAAAAAAAACGCGCCCTAGCCCGCCGCGGTTCTCACGCAATCCACCCCCATGTAAACCACCATCGGCCAGACGATGACTTGATGGAAGAGCAGGGAGAAGAATCCCATCTGGACGCCCAATCCGGTAAAAAAGGAGAAGACGAGCAGGAGGATGATGATGTAGCGCCGGGATGTGTCGATCTTGGAGGCCCGTTTATCCAAACCCTGGTTTCTCCCGATCCGCGACGCCTGAAGGGCGACCAGGAGAGGGATCGTCACGAGGGCCCAGACGGGGTGAAAGAGGGCCGGCAGACGGGATGCGAAGACGCCCGTCAAGGGCGTGAGGACCGCCCATCCGAGAGTGGCCCAGTTGAGGAGTGCGGCGTTGGATCGGTTCATCGGTCACCTCTTGGGGTTACTTTGTTATTGATGTCTTCTGATCCCTTGTTTTACCCTTGCCGTCAATCCGCCGCTTCAACTGGTCGCAATGCGGGTAGATCGGGGCT
Organism: bacterium; assembly: GCA_035454885.1. Classification (NCBI taxonomy): domain Bacteria; species bacterium. Next base: position 22,324 of record DATIGE010000075.1, on the reverse strand, counting down.
GTAGCTCAGCTGGGAGAGCGCGTCGTTCGCAACGACGAGGTCAGGGGTTCGATCCCCCTCAGCTCCACATTCTTTTTCACTTCTTCAAACCGGATCCAGCCCGGCCGCGAATCTCCGATCCAAGAGAATCCGCCGCCCTCTACAAGCGGATGCGCTGGCGGGTCTTTCTCTCCATCACCCTCGGCTACGCCTTCTTCTACACGACGCGGCTCTCCTTCTCCGTCGTCAAGAAGCCGCTGCTCGACGCGGGGCTCTTGGACGCCGCCCAAATGGGGGTCATCGGCTCGGCCCTCCTCGTCGCCTACGGGATCGGCAAGACGCTCAACGGTTTTTTCGCCGACCACTCCAATCCCCGGCGCCTCTTTGCGACGGGACTCTTCGTGTCCGCCGCCGCCAATCTCCTGTTCGGACTCTCGGGGACGTTCGCCGTCTTTCTCGTCCTTTGGGCCGTGAACGGCTGGTTCCAGTCGGTGGGGGTTCCGGTTTCGGGCGTCGTTCTTTCGTCGTGGTTCTCCAACGGGGAGCGGGGGACCCGCTATTCGATTTGGAGCGTCGCCCACAATCTGGGGGAGGGGATGACGTTCACGGCCACGGCCTTTCTGGTGGGGGCCTTGGGCTGGAGGGCGGGATTCTTCGGGCCGGGGCTGGTCTGTCTCGCCGTCGCGGCGATCCTCTACAAGACCATGGCCGACCGTCCGTCGAGCCTCGGGCTGCCGCCGGTCGCGGAATACAAGGGCGACTTCACCGGACGCCGGAACGGCGACGACCGGCCGGTCGCCCATCTTCAGCTCGAGGTCCTGAGGAACCCCTACGTTTGGCTCATCGGGCTGGCGAGCGCGCTCCTCTATGTCGCCCGCTACGCCATCAACAGCTGGGGCGTCCTCTATCTGCAGATCGAAAGGGGCTATTCGCTGCCGGAGGCGGGCTTCGTCGTCTCGCTCTTTTCCATTGTGGGCGTGGCCGGCACCGTCCTCGCGGGACCCATTTCCGACCGCTTCTTCCAGGCCCGCCGCGCCCCCGCCGCCTGCGGCTACGGCCTGTTGCTGATCGTCTCCCTTTGGGTCCTGCTGTATGCCCCTTCGACGCGTCCCTGGCTGGTCTCTGTGGGCATGGCGGCCGCCGGTTTCGCGGTGGGCGGGCAGCTGGTTTTCTTGGGGGGGCTGGCCGCCATGGATTTGTGCTCGAAGCGGGCCAGCGGCGCGGCCCTGGGATTCATCGGGGGATTCAGTTACCTGGGGGCGGCCTTGCAGGATTTCTTGAGCGGCCGGATGATCGAAGCGGGCCGGGCGGTCTCCGGAGGAATCTCCGATTTCTCGCAGGTGAAGGCCTTGTGGCTCGGGGCTTCCGTTCTCTCCCTTTTCTTCGCCCTATCGCTCTGGGCGGCGGAGTCGCGGCACCGCAGGGAGGAAGAGCCCGCCTTCGCTGTGGAATTTTCTCCCAAGATGTGATCCAAAGGACGGCAAGGCGGACTCTTGGCTCTACGGAATTTCCTTCTCTCCATTTTGGTCGCCGTCCTGGCGGGAGCCGCGGCGATTTTTGAGAAGGCGAGCCTTCGGGATGCGGCGCCCCTGACCGTTTTTACGATCCGCAGCGTCTTCATCTCCGTCCTCCTGATGAGCGCCTGCCTCGTTGCGGGAAACGTCAAACCTCTCTTTCAGGTATCCGGAAGGACGCTCGGCCTGATTCTCATTCCCGCCGTCCTCGCCACGACGTTCGTGGGCGTCTACTTCTCCATCCTCAAGAACGACCTCGCCTCGCGGGTCTTTCCCATCCTGGCGGCCGCGCCTCTCGTGACCATGGTCCTGTCCGTGACCTTTCTCGGCGAGCCGTTCAGCTGGAAACGCCTGGCCGGCGCGGTCCTGATCGTCGCGGGGGTCGTCCTTGTCAAATAAGCTCTTTCTTTCGGTTCTCCTGACCTCTCTTCTGGCGGGCTGCGTGACCAGCACGCCGGTCCTCTACGAGGAGGCCGCCAATCCCAATTCGACCAGCCGGAGGATCGTCGCGCACCAGATCCGGCGTTGGACGACGCGGCCCGTGACGAAGTTCGAGAAAAGGTTCGACTTCAACGGGAACGGCAGGCTTGATCCCGACGAGCTCCTTCGCTTCCGGATGGCGAGCGGCTACTACCAAAAGTACGGCGGCGTCTGGAAATTCGACAAGAACAAGGACTGGAAGTTCGACCAGGAAGAATATTACGACGCCACGAGAGAGTGAACGCGCCTCATCGTTCATGTGATCTGGATCATATCGCGAGATAACGCCCGTCATAGCCAAGGCCCGTCCGACCGCGACAGACCTGACCTGGAACAGCACAACATTCCCGATTCGGTCCCGATAACCGTTGTGGCCTGGTCCCATGAGTTATCGTCATCCAAGAATGGCCGTCGTCCTGCGATGCCTCTTCGTCGCGACGGCCCTTCTTTTTCTGGAGGCGTGTCCCTCCGACCTGAGGGGCCCGGGTCTCGAAAATCGCGAACCCAGCGACATCTCGCCCGATGAGAGCGGGGGCTATCCGCATCCCGCAGGGTGGGACAATCCTGCCTCCCACGGGGCCTGGGCCGTCCAGTTCGATCCCGCCGTCTGTCTGAAGTGCCACATGGCCGATCCGGGAGGGGAGGAAAGCCGGACCGCCTGTTTTACCTGTCATCCCATGTTTCCCCATGAGGACGGTTGGGTCGGAGAGGGGAAACACGGGGATGAGGTGCGGAACAACGGCCAAGGCGCGTGCGCGACCCTCTGCCACGGGGCCGACCTTCAGGGAGGGCTCTCAGGCGTCTCGTGCGATCTCTGCCATACCACCTATCCGCACCCGCCGGCATGGGCACAGGCCGCCCAGCACGGTGTCGAGGCCAAGGGGTCGGGGAAGACGCGCTGCCAACCGTGCCACGGGGCGGATCTCCAGGGAGGCGAGAGCGGCGTCTCCTGTTACCAGTGCCACGCGCTCTATCCCCACGATGCCGATTGGGAGAAACCGGACCAGCACGGGAGCGTCGCCATCGCCGCCGGCTCCGACGCCTGCGCCAGCCAATGCCATGGTACGGATCTGAAGGGCGGTCTCTCGGGCGTCGCCTGCGGCTCCTGTCACGATCTGTATCCCCATCCAGACGGATGGGAGGATCAGCACGGCTCGACCGTGCTGGCCGTGGGGACGTCCGCCTGCCAGGCCTGTCACGGCGCGGATCTGTCCGCGCCTTTGGACGGCAAGAACTGTTTCTCCTGCCACGACGATTACCCCCATCCCTTGCCAAGCAGCTGGCTGCCCTACGCGGGCGGGCACGGAGAGAAGGTCCAGTCGGACTACTCGGGCAGCACGGTTCCTTGCCAGATCTGCCACGGGGCGGATCTCAAGAAGGTCAAGGCCGACGGCAAGAATTGTTTCTCCTGCCATCCCACGTATCCGCACAACAAGTTCTCCTCCATCGCCTGGGGGACCTACGGAGGACACGGGCAATACACGCTTCCGTCCTCCAAAAGACCGGAGTGCCAGCTCTGTCACGGAACGGATTACAAGGGAGGGGCCCGGTCCAATCCGTCCTGCTTCTCCTGCCATGCGACCTATCCCCATGTGCAGCCAGGATGGCTGCGCCCTCCCGGGCAGTCGCAGGAACATGGAAATTATGTCGTGGCGCACACCAGCGCCTCGTGCGCCACGTCGCGTTGTCACGGGGTCGGCCTCGTCCCATCCGCGATCACCAACGGCCCCAGCTGCACGTCCTGTCACGCCAGCTACCCGCACGCTCCGGGCTGGCCGTCCGGTCTCGTCCACGGTCCCGTCGCGCTGGCAAATATCTCCGTTTGCAAGGATTGCCACGGAGCCGGCCTCAATTTCGCGATGCCCGGCTATCAGTCCTGCCAGCAGTGCCACCCGAGCTATCTCCGTCACGAATCGGCGGATCTTGGCGTCACCAATTGGGACACCTACGCGGGCCACGGCCAGTACGTCATGAACCCGCCGCTCTCGGGCGATGCCTCGTCATGCAAGATCTGTCACGGAAACGACTATCGGGGCGGGATCTCGCACGTCAGCTGCAAGAGCTGCCACGCGAGCTACCCGCATGACGCCGCGGGATGGGAGACGGAGACCGGGCACGGCGTCTACATCAAGGCCGCGCTCGGCGGGAACCTCACCAGCTGCAAGGTCTGTCACGGCAACGACTACCTGGGCGGAATCTCGCACGTCAGTTGCAAGAGCTGCCACGCGAGCTACCCGCATGACGCCGCGGACTGGGAGACCGGGACCGGTCACGGCGCCTACGTCGAGACGACCCTCGGCGGGGACCTCACGGCATGCAAGGCCTGCCACGGAAGCGACCTGAAGGGGGGCACCTCCGGGGTCAGCTGCAACACGTGCCACGCGAACTATCCCCATTCCGTCATCCCGGGCTGGTCCGGAACGGGGCACGGTTCCCAGTCGGACACGCCGGCCGAACGCGAGGCCTGCAAGACCTGCCACGGGACCGATCTCCTCGGGGGAACGAGCGGTGTCTCCTGCAAGAGTTGTCATGCGACCTATCCGCATGACGCCGCCGGCTGGAGCGCGGGGACCGGCCATGGGAGCTACGTCAAGACGACCTTGAGCGGCGTTCTGACGACCTGCCAGCTCTGTCACGGAGCCGACCTGAGCGGCGGCCACTCCGGTGTCAGCTGCTTTACTTGCCACCCCGACTACCCCCACTCGGTCATCCCCGGTTGGTCCGGGCTCGGTCACGGTTCCAAGTCGGACACGCCGGCGGAACGCGAGGCGTGCAAGACCTGTCACGGGACCGACCTCCTCGGGGGAACGAGCGGCGTCTCCTGCAAGAGCTGTCATGCGACCTATCCGCATGACGCCGCCGGCTGGAGCGCGGGGACGGGTCACGGTGTCCATGTCAAGACGACTCTGAGTGGGGATCTGACGTCCTGCAAAGTCTGCCACGGCGCGGACCTGCAGGGTGGCCACTCCGGGGTCAGTTGCTTTAGCTGCCATGCCGATTATCCCCATTCCGTCATTGCGGGGTGGGCGACGACGGCCCACGGGCCCAAGGCCGACACGCCGGTCGAGCGGGAGGCGTGCAAGGCCTGCCACGGGACCGACCTCCTGGGCGGGACCTCCGGCGTCTCCTGCAAGAGTTGTCATACCGAGTTTCCCCATTCACCGGAGTGGGTGGCCAAGGAAGTGGAAACGACGACGGGCTCGGGGACTTGCTGCAACCCAGACGACGAGACGGATTGCTGGTCGTGTACCTGGACGACAAGCGTGGACCGCATGTTCCTCCACGGGCGCAAGTTCGTGGAGCAAAAGCAGGGCGGTTTCGTCGATACCCCGAACCGCTGTTCGAACTGCCATGGCGGGGATTACGGCAAGTTCTTGAACGGCAAGAACTGCATGAGCTGCCATCCCGGCTATCCGCACGTCAAGTACGCCAATTGGGTCGATCTCCCGACGGCGACGCCGATCGGAGGGCAGCATACGCCATCGTTCCTCGCCGGCGCGACGGGGCTCACCAGCCCGTGCACGGCCTGCCATCCGAACTTCGGAACGGGACTGGAACCCCTCGGACTCGCCGGGGCCGGATTGAACGCGGACGCCTGCAGCTCGTGTCACGAGGCCTACCCGCATGTGAGGCTCAGCCTGTCCCCCGACAGCTGGATCTACAGGGCCGGCGTCCCTCCCAGCACGCCGCACTCATGGAAATACAATCACGGTTGGTATTCCGTTCTTGAGTCCTACAAGGAGGCGCATTCGGGCGATACGAACATGTGCAAGATTTGCCACGGCGCGGACTTGCTGGGAATCAGCGGCGTGGCCAAGGAGGCCAAGAGGTGTTCCCGATGCCACACGACCGGCGTCGTCTCCCATTCGGTCCCCAGTTGGAGGCCGGCCGCGGGACACGGCAAGAACTACCTGCGCGCCAGGCTGGCCGGATTCCCCTCCGGGAATCCCGACCGGTGCCATGACTGCCATTCCCCGGATCACAACCGGTCTCCGAAGGTCTGCAATCCCTTCACCGTCGAATTCCCCGGGAGCGGCGCCGACTGGTGCAGCACCTGCCACATCCCGAACCCGCCGGTCCCGGGGATGTGTCCCTGTCCCGGCATGAACCCGGTGACGGGTGTCTGTCCCTGATGAGGGACTTCCCAAACTCGGTGTCGACGGGGTAAGTGTCGCCCATGAAGGCGGCGATTTTCAGGCGGCATGGCGGGCCGGAGGTCTTGGAGACGGCGGAGTCGCCGGATCCGAGTCCGCGGCCGAACGAGGTCGTTCTCTCCATCAAGGCCTGCGCGCTGAATCATCTTGATGTTTGGGTCCGGCAGGGGATCCCGGGTGCGCGGATTCCGATGCCGCACGTCTTGGGCTCCGACGTCTGCGGGGTCACCGGAACGGGCGATCTCGCCGTCGTCGCCCCGGGCGCGGGTTGCCGCGTGTGCGAGGCCTGTCTCGCGGGCAAGGAGAGCCTCTGCGACCATTATCAACTCCTCGGATTTCAGAGGCAGGGCGGTTATGCGGAGAAGATAGCCGTGGATTCACGGGACGTGATCCCCGTCTCGAAAAAACTGACCCCCGTCGAGTGGGCGGCCGTGCCCCTCGTATTTCTCACGGCCTGGCACATGCTGGTGACGCGGGCGAAGCTCCAAGCCGGCGAGACCGTCCTCATCCACGCCGCCGGCAGCGGCATCGGGAGCGCGGCGATCCAGATCGCGAAATATCTGGGCTCGCGCGTGATCACGACGGCCTCGACGGACGCCAAACTCTCCAAAGCCAAGTCCTTGGGCGCAGACGATGGAATCAACTACGCGAAGGAGCCGAATTTTTCGAAGGCGGTGATGGAGCTCACCCAGGGGCGGGGCGTCGACGTGGTCTTTGAACATATCGGAGGAGAAGTTTTTGCCGAAAGCGTCGACTCGCTTGCCAAGGAGGGGCGCCTGGTTTTCTGCGGCGCGACCACGGGCGATACGGCGACGATCGTCCTCCGGCAGGCCTACCTCCGTCACCTCACATTCCATGGAAGCTTCATGGGTGGCCGCGGCGAACTCCTCCAAATCCTGAAGCTCGTGGAAACCGGCAGCCTCAGGCCCGTCGTCGATTCGACGTTCCCGCTGGAGCGGGCCCGGGCGGCTCATGAAAAGATGCTTTCGCGCGATGTGTTCGGGAAAATTGTGCTTCAAATCCCCTGAGCGGGGGATTCGGGAAGCCTGATCGAAAGATCCAGCATCTCCTTGGCGGCCTCAACGATCTGCGGCATCAGGTCCCACGCCGGTCCGCTCACGGTCTTCCAAAAGGCGCGGCCCAGTGGGGTGTCTCGCGTATCGCCGGCGGCTAGCCAGGCGATGAGGTGGGCCGTGTGGACGAATTGCTCGTGGAACTCCTGGACCTCTTCGGGGGAGAGCATGTGAAGATGGTTATGATCCCTGCGGTTCTTGAGATAGAAGCCGACGGGGAAGATCCAGTTGCCAAGGGCCTCATGGAGGTTCGCGACGTGATCTTGGAACGAGTTAAGGAGGGCGGGGAGCTGATCGTGAGTCCGGAGATAATCAAAGAGCACGCGTCTCGTTTCGGGTGCGAGGTGGTTCCATTCGGGAGGGGTTCTCTCGGCGAAAAGCAAACCCCATCCCTCGTAGTCAGGGCGTGTCCAGAAGCGGACCGGGAATTCGAACCGGTTGCCGCCCCGGCCGAGCTCAATGAGAAAGTCGCGGCCTGAAGGGTGTTTGTTCCCGAGACGGAAGAGAGCGATGTCCCATGCGTGTTCGACCCGGGCCCAATTGTCGTCGTCCATCGAATCCCGATGGGGGGCGTTCTTCCTGAGAAACTCTCGAAACTGGATCTTGACCCGATTTCGCGCTTCGGGTCCCGCGAAATCAAAGCCCAAACGGGGAAAAACCAAGGCACCGGCGTGAGCCGCGGGAAATTCCAGGGCATCGACGCCCAGTCGTTGAAGAAAGGCCAGAAACCGCTGGGTCAGGCGCCGCCCGATCCCTTTTCCCTGAAGGGAGCCCTCCGCAACCGCGATCCCGTAGCTGCGCGCGATCCAGGATTGACCGTCGCGGGGGCGAATCGGAATCGATCTTCGAAAACGGACGACGTTCCGGTCTCCGGCAGCCGTCTGGATGGTCCCCCGAATGTCCATGTGGCCGCGGCGGACAAACTCGATATCCAGTGCAGCCAGACGGTAATCGGGCAAATCGCAAATGAATCCGGCGAGCAGGTCCTCCAGGAGGATCGGTTGGCCGAAAAATTCGCTTCCCATTTCCGCCAGGTAGCTGCGGGCGTGTCTCAAATTGCTTACCGTATCGCCCAGGAGAAGGGCTTGGCAGTCTTCGAAGAAATTGATGGAAGGCCATCCACCGGCGAGGTCGGCGGGAAGGGACTTCAGATCCTCCAGAAACGAGGAAACGGAGTTGGTCCCTGCGGGTAACTCGAGGGTCTTCGCAATGACTTCCTGCCCGGAGACGAAGAGTCGCGGCGCCCAGGTGGAGGTGGTCGGCCCCGAGGAATGCGTGAGGGCGCGAAACCGTCGGTAGTCGTCGACGATGGAACGCCCGCGGGATTCCATCAGCAGGGGGGCCAGGTCGCCCTCCCTTTCGCTCACGTGGCGGATGAGACTTGGATCGGCCACCGGGGCCATTCCGTCCACCATCATCCGGATCCCCCGGGTCGCGGCGCCGTGCAGGTCGCTCAACCCCTCCCGGATTCCGGTCAGGTCCCGGAGGGCGGAGAGGGCCAGATAGCGCTCGAGGGAGGAATTGGAAGATAGTCCGCAGACAAATAGGCTCGAGAAGATTGCTTGCGACATCGCGCCGATTCATCGATTCTGAGACCGAAAAGTTGCGTACTCTTTACGCAGAGCGTCAAAGTTGGGGTCGTAAGCCATGGAAACGGATAAAACGAATGAGATCAGGGAGTTAATGGCGCAGCGCCTTCTGGTCCTGGATGGCGCCATGGGTACCATGCTCCAACAAAAGAACCTCACCGCCGCCGACTTCGGCGGACCGGACTTGGAGGGCTGTAACGAGAACCTCGTCCTCGTCCGGCCTGACGTCATCTTGGAGGTTCATCGGAAGTACTTCCACGCGGGCGCCGACATCGCGGAGACCAATACCTTTGGAGCGACACCGCTCGTCCTGGGCGAATACGGACTGTCGGACAAGGCGCACGAGATCAACCGGAAGGCCGCGGAGCTCGCCGTCCGGGCCGCGAAGGAGTTCTCCACGACCAAAAAGCCGAGGTTCGTGGCCGGGTCAATGGGGCCCACGACCAAGTCGATCACGGTCACCGGCGGTGTGACCTTCGATCAGCTCATCGAGAACTTCCGCGTTCAGGCCCTGGGCCTCGTCGAGGGCGGCTCCGACATCCTCTTGATCGAGACCTCGCAGGACACGCGCAACATCAAGGCGGCGGTGATCGGAGTCCGGAAGGCTTTTGACGAATTGGGCACGACGCGTCCGATCGTCGTCTCCGGCACGATCGAGCCGATGGGCACGATGCTCGCCGGCCAGGCGGCGGACGCGCTGGTGGTTTCGCTCGCCCATTTGCCCCTGCTCGCCGTCGGGCTGAATTGCGCCACCGGTCCCGAATTCATGACCGATCACATCCGGACGATCCACGAGCTCGCGGAAACGGCGGTGTCCTGTTACCCGAACGCCGGCTTGCCGGACGAAGAGGGTTTGTATCTGGAGACGCCGGATTCGTTGGCGAGGCAGCTGGAACGCTTCGCCGACAACGGCTGGCTCAACATCGTCGGCGGCTGTTGCGGGACGACGGAGAGGCACATCGCTGCGATCGCGCAGATGGCGGAGGGGAAGAGGCCGCGCCCTGACCGCAGGGGTTTGGCGCGCCAAACCCGGACCCGGCGATCTTTCTATTCCGGCATCGAAGTCGTGGAGGCGACGGACGACAACCGTCCCTTGGTCGTCGGCGAACGCACCAACGTCATCGGATCGCGCCTCTTCAAGGACCTGGTGAACGCCGAAAAATGGGAGGAAGCGACGGAGATCGCTCGCCGCCAGGTGCGCAACGGGGCGCACGTCATCGACGTCTGCCTCCAGTCGACCGATCGGGACGAGTTGCCGGACATCGATCCCTTTTACGAAAAACTGATCCGCAAGATCAAAGCCCCGCTCATGATCGACACGACGGACCCGAGGGCCGTCGAGAAGGCGCTCACGTACAGCCAGGGGAAGGCGATCATCAATTCCATCAACCTGGAGGACGGGGAGGAGAAGTTCGAGAAAATCTGTCCTCTCGTCCATAAGTACGGGGCGGCCGTGGTCGTCGGCTGCATCGACGAGGACCCCGTCCAGGCCCAGGCGTTCACGCGGGAGCGCAAGCTCGCCGTCGCGGAGCGGTCGATCGGGCTCCTGACGGGAAAATTCGGACTCCGCGCCGAGGACATCGTCATCGATCCGCTTGTCTTTCCGACGGCCACGGGAGACGCCAACTACATTGGAGGCGCGGTCGAGACAATCGAAGGCATCCGGTTGATCAAGGGGAAGATCCCGCACGTCAAGACGATCCTGGGCATCTCCAACATCTCGTTCGGGCTGCCGCCGGCGGCGCGCGAAGTCGTGAATTCCGTCTTTCTCTATCACTGCACCAAGGCAGGCCTCGATCTGGCCATCGTGAACGCGGAGAAGCTGGAGCGGTTCGCGTCGATCCCGGAAGAAGAAAGGAAGCTGGCTGAGAATTTGCTGTTTAATTTCGATGGGAGGGGCGCTGTGACCTCGCCCGACTGGAGAAAGCAGAGTGCCGAGCAGAGGGCGGCGATCAACCAGGCGAACATCGCGGCGATCACCGAATTTTATCGCAAGCACATCAAGAAGGAGAAGAAGGCGGCGCGGGACCTGCCGCTGGACGAGCGTCTCGCCCAGTACATCATTCAGGGCACCAAGGACGGCCTGATCCCGGACCTCGAATTGAAACGGAAAGAGGCCAAGCCCCTGGACATCATCAACGGCCCGCTCATGGCCGGCATGGCGGAGGTGGGGCGGCTCTTCAATGCGAACGAGCTCATCGTGGCGGAGGTGCTGCAGTCCGCCGAGGCGATGAAGGCGGCCGTCGCGCATCTCGAGCAGTTCATGGAAAAGTCGGAGACGGCGGCCAAGGGGAAGATCCTGCTCGCCACCGTCAAGGGCGACGTCCACGACATCGGGAAGAACCTAGTCGAGATCATCCTCAAGAACAACGGTTACGAGGTGATCAATCTCGGCATCAAGGTCCCTCCCGAGGAGCTGATCAAGGCGTATCACGCGCATAAGCCGGACATGATCGGATTGTCGGGGCTCTTGGTGAAATCCGCCCAGCAGATGGTGGTGACGGCGGGGGATCTGAAGGCCGCGGGGATTCAGGTCCCTCTCCTGGTCGGCGGGGCGGCGCTGTCGGACAAGTTCACGCGGTCGAAGATCGCTCCTTCGTACGACCAACTGGTGCTCTACGCCAAGGACGCCATGACAGGGCTCTCGCTCGCCAATCAACTCGGCAACGACGAGTCGCGGAAAATCCTGTTGGAGGGGGTGAAGTCGGCGATCGGCGCGGAGGCGTTGCGGGCGTCCGAACACGAATTGTCTCCGGAGACGGAGACCCGCAGCGGCAAGGTGGGGCTCGGCGTCCCGATCCCGCCCGCGCCCTACCTGGACCGCAAGGTCCGGGACGTCCCGCAGTTGAAGGAGATCTGGTCCTACGTCAACCCGCAGATGCTCTATTCAAAACATCTGGGCTTCAAGGGGAACTTCGAGAAGGCCCTCGCGGACCGCGACCCCAAAGCGATCGAACTCAACGAGCGCGTGGAAGAGGTGAAGGCGGAGGCGGCGAAGTTTTTGAAAGTGAAAGCCGTCTGGCAGTTCTTCGAGGCGGAGGGGTCCGGGAATGAGATCCGGCTCTTCGCCCCCGGGGGGAAGAGTCCGATCCACGTCTTCCGATTTCCGCGGCAAAGGAAGGAAGACGGCTTGTGCCTCGCCGATTACGTCCTTCCGCCCAGCGCCGCAAAGAGGGACCACATTGTGCTCTTCGTCGTCGGCGCGGGGCAGGGCGTGCGCGAGCGATCGGAGGCGTACAAGGCGTCGGGCGAGTACCTCAAGTCCCACGCCCTGCAGGCGCTGGCGCTCGAAACCGCCGAAGGCTGCGCCGAGTGGCTGCACCGGCGCATCCGGGAGGACTGGGGATTCCCCGATCCACAGGCGATGACGATGCAGGAGAGGCTGACGGCAAAGTATCGCGGCAAGCGCTACAGCTTCGGCTACCCGGCGTGCCCCAATCTGGACGACCAGGCCGGCCTCTGGAAGCTGATCCATCCCGAGGACATCGGGATCCGGCTCACGGAAGGCATGATGATGGAACCCGAGGCGAGCGTGTCGGCGTTGGTCTTTCACCACCCGGATTGCTCCTACTTTAGCGTCGGAACGGCGATGAATTTCATCGGAGGCGATGTTTGAACGCGCTTTTCACGGGCGGGAACGCGTCCCTCTCGGGATTCGTGAGTTGTTTCGGCTTCAATCCCTTGGGTTTTCCGAGGGTCCCCTTCGGGTCGCCGCAGAGCGGATGGCGTTCGGCCACGCTGACGTCCGAAAATCAACAGGCCTTCGTCTCCGGGATCCGGCCGGTGCTCGAAGAGGCGCGGCGGTTCCTCGGGGATTCCGGTGACAAGCCCATTCCCGACACCCTGTGGCGAATGCGGTGGGACGGCGACGATCGCTTCAGGCTCTCCCGGCCCCGATATTCGTTGTTTTTCGATCTGAGCGAGGACCCATGGACCGATCTCGTGGAGTTTCGAAAGGAATACTGGCCGGACGGCGGCGGCCGACGCCTTATTTCCCAAAAAATGCGCCGGACGCGGAACGAGGCGGAGCCCCTTCGGGAGATCAAGGAAATGGTCTTTTCGCATGCCGAAATGTGGCGGGAGTTCGGACGCGATTCCCGCGCCGTCGGCCTGTTCGAACACCAATTGATGATGCTGTTCCAGGTTCCCAACTTCGAGCGCCTCCGTGTGGTCTCGGGACAGGCCTTGGTACTCAATTCCCGCGAGCCGCTCATGACCCGCTGGAATCCCAATTTGAGCCGGTCTCCGGCGCCGAAGGGCGCCGTCGACCAGGAAGCGCCCACCCCCGCGCAAGGCGTTTCCGCCATCGATCCGGATTACCCTTACCGGGTCTATTACGAGAAAGGCGCCGATCAAGGCCTTTTCCGGCTTTATCTGAGCCGCCGGGAGCCGGGAAACGCCGCCCTCACGATGGGGTTGGGGCTCAAGATCCTTTGGGATCGGATCGAAACGTTCGTCGAGACGACCGATCGGGCCTATCCCGGCGCCGCGTTGCGGCGATTGTAAACCGGCGGATCGCGAGGGCCGCCACCATCCGGATTGCCCGCATGTCTCCGCCGTGGCATAAAGCTCCGAGTGGAAGCCGCGCTCATCTTTCCCCACCAGCTCCATGACCGCCACCCGGCGGTCATGGCGGGGCGGCGCGCGTTCCTGGTCGAGGATCCCCTTTTTTTCGGAGACCGGAATTACCCGCTCAGCTTCCACAAGAAAAAGCTCGTGCTGCACCGCGCGTCGATGAAGCGCTACGCGGCCGAAGTCTTGGAAAAACGGGGCGCTCCCTGCGATTACATCGAATATCATCAAATCCGGGGGCCGGGCGATCTGTTCCGGCATTTGGAAAAAACCGGAGTGAGAAGGGTCCACATCGCCGAACCGACGGATTTCCTGCTCGAAAAAAGGATCCGGACGTTTTCAGAAAAGACGGGCCTTCAGGTTGTCTGGCATGCCACGCCCAATTTCCTGACCGATCTGAAGACGGCGGACGCGTTCTTCGGCAAGACGCGCGCCTACATGATGGCCAAGTTCTACATCTTTCAACGGAAACGCCTGGGCGTTCTCATGGACATCGGCGGCGGACCCGTTGGCGGGCGGTGGAGTTTCGATGCGGAGAACCCGAAACGAATTCCGAGAGATCTTGCCGTCCCTTCCCCGAAAAGGTTTGGAGACAATCCCTATGTTCGAGAGGCCTCGGCCTACGTCGGCGAGCGCTTTCCGGGAAATTTGGGATCGACCGATGGTTTCGTCTACCCCACCAGCTCCGACGAGGCCCGCGCCGCGTTCGAGGATTTCCTGGAACGGCGGCTCGAAAAGTTCGGGCCCTACGAGGATTCCATTTCGGAGAAGGAGGGGACCCTTTTTCATTCCCTCCTCTCGCCGGCCTTGAATGCTGGTCTCGTGAATCCCGACGAAATCCTTCAGAGGACGCTCGCCTTCGCCCGCGAGGCGGATACGCCCTTGGCCTCTCTGGAGGGCTTCATCCGCCAGATCATCGGCTGGAGGGAGTTCATCCGGGTCGTCTACGTCCGCGAAGGGGTCCAGCAGCGGACGTCGAACTTTTTGGAGAACGACCGGGCGCTGACTTCCGCCTGGTACGACGGGACCTTGGGCGTCGACCCCGTCGACCGGGTGATCCGCCGGGTGGCCGAGACGGGCTATGCGCATCACATCGAACGGCTGATGGTCTTGGGAAACGCCATGCTTCTTTCGGACGTCCATCCGGACGAGGCGTACCGGTGGTTCATGGAGATGTTCGTGGACGCCTACGACTGGATCATGGTCCCCAACCTCTATGGCATGAGCCAATACGCGGACGGAGGCCTCATGACCACCAAGCCGTATTTTGCGGGCGCGAACTATCTCCTGAAAATGAGCGATTTCCACAAAGGGCCCTGGTGCGAGACGCTCACGGCGCTCTACTGGCGCTTCGTCGCCCGCCACCGGGACCTGCTTTCCCGGAATCCCCGCCTGGGCGTGATGGTGAAGACCCTCCTCAAGATGTCTCCGTCGGAGCGGCAGCGGCGTGTCACGGAAGCGGAGGCGTTCATCGGGCGGACGACCGGGAGTCGATGAAGCGGGAGATCACCGTGAAGAGGTTCTTTTGGCACAGGGCGCTGGCTTTGACGTAGCGCGGAATCTTCAGAAGGACCTTGGGGTTTCTCAGGAGATAGGACACGGGGTGTTCTTCGTCGTAGGGTTCCTTCGACGGGAATTCCTCCTCCAGCGGATCAAAAATGGCGCGCAGCGAGACGAAGGGAGTGCCGGATTTCTCGGCGATCGCGGCCACCGCCGCCGTTTCCATGTCCACGCAGGCGGCGCCTTTCGAGCCCGCCTCTTCCTTGGCCCCTTTTCCCGCGATCTTCCAGAGCGTCATCAAGGGGCCCGCGCGGTAGGGCAGGTCCTCTTCCCGGATGAGCCGCTCGAGTTCCGACCGCTCCCGCTCGGAGGTGGAAAACCGGTCCGTCGGCGCCTCGGAACGGATTTCGTTGGGAAGGACGAGGTCGCCGGCCTTGAGATCGGGATGCGCCGCGCCCGCGCAACCGGCGGAAAGGACGAGGGCCGGGGCCGCGTGCTCGAACAGGCGCTCCGCGGCCTCGTGGGCGTTGGACAGCCCCACACCGGTCCGGCAGAAGACGACGTTCACGCCTCGGAAAGATGTGAATTGAATCAAGGCGGGTTTGGTGATGATTTTCGTCCGGATCGATGATTCCTTGAGGAGCGGTTTCACTTCATCGGTGAGCGCGTAGACGACGGCGAGAGGGACGGCGATGGGAGAGGTCACGCGCGGTGTTGTACCAGAGGAGGCGCCATGCGTCCGCTAAAAAATCAGGTTGTGATCGTCACGGGGGCCTCGTCCGGTATCGGCGAGGCGCTCGCGCGGGAATATGCGGCGCGGGGCGCGCGGCTCGTCTTGGTCGCCCGGAGGGCGGACCGGATCGACCGGCTGGCCAAGGAGATCCGGTCGGGCGGGGGCTCGGCCGTCGCCGTGTCGGGTGACGTGACCTCGGACGGGGACCTCGAGCGCGCGGCCGAGGTGGCGCGAAGGGAGTTCGGCGGGATCGACGTCGTCGTGGCCAACGCCGGCTTCGGCGTGAACGGCCTGGTCCAGGACCTGGTCCTGGACGATTTCCGCCGCCAGTTCGAGACGAACGTCTTCGGCGTCCTCCGGACGTTTTATGCGACCGTCGAGGATCTGAAAAAGTCGCGGGGATCGTTTGTGATCGTCGGGAGCGTGAGCGGCCACGTCGCGACTCCGACGACCGGGGCCTACGCCATGAGCAAGTTCGCCGTGAGGGCCCTGGCGGATTCGCTTCGCGCCGAGATGAGACGGAACGGCGTGGCGGTCACGCTTATCAGCCCGGGCTTCATCCGGTCGGACATCCGCGTCACGGACAACCTGGGTCGCGTGAGGGACGGCGCGAAAGACCCGGTCCCCGGCTGGCTTCAGATGCCCGCGGAGAAGGCGGCCCGGAAGATCGTCCGTGCGATCCAATGCCGCCGCCGTGAACGGATCCTGACGGGGCTCGGGCACGTCGCCGTCCCGTTGCAACGGTTCTGTCCCTGGCTGATCGCGTGGTTGTTGGGGCGGGTGAGGGTAAAGACGCGGGAGGAGAGGCTTAACCCATCAACTTCCTGAACAGAGCCAAGACCTGCTGCTTCCTCTCGTCCACCGCCTCCCCCGACAGCGTGTCCTTGTGGAAGATGTCCACCATCGTGTGCGCGTGGGAGAAGTAAAACGCGATCGCCCCCATGAACGAGATGATGAGATGTCCCGGATCGAGGTCCTTCGGGACCGCGCCCGCGGCCTGGCCCTGGCGGACCAGCGTCTCGATCTGGCGGTAGATCGGCCCCCGGATGTCCTTCCAGAGCGCCCGTGAGGCCGTCCCGCCTTCCAAGCCGTCCCACATGATCAGCCGGACGAAGATTTGGTTCGTCGCGACGAAGTCGTGGAAGATCCGGATCGCCTCGAGGAGCAGGTTGGCGGGGTCCAGCGGCGTCGCCGGCGTTCCGTTCCGGGTGAGCTCCTGGGCGAACCAGGACGCCAACTGCTCCCAACCCCGACGGTGGACGGCCAGATAGAGACCCTCCTTGTTGCCAAAATAATGGTAGATCATGCGCTTGTTGGCCCGGGCCTTTCTGCAGATGTCGTTCAGTCCCGTCCCGTGAAAGCCATGCTGGGCGAAGAGGTTCGTGGCCACCTCAAGGATGGAGCCCTTTGTTTTCTCAGGGTTTCTTTTTATTGTAACCGAAAGGTTACTTTTCTGTTTGACCTTCATGAATTGATTCTTTATATTGTAACCATATGGTTACTTCAAGCCTTGTCCGTCGTTTCCGCAATCCCTGGATGGCGATGGCCCTGTACGTCCCCCTCGGGGTCCTTATCGCTTACCTGTCTCTTTGGGCCCATCCAAGGTCTTTCATCGACGCCGTGGGCCTGGTCGCGATCGGCGTCTTCGCCTGGACCCTGATCGAGTACGGCCTCCACCGTTTCATCTTTCACTGGACCGACGTGAAGGAGCCGTGGCGCACGCTGGCCTCCGGGCTCCACATGGCGCATCATGCGAGCGCCGACACCGCGGACCTGATCGTGGCCCCGCCCGTTGCGAGCCTCGGCTTCGGGACCGTGGTGTATCTCGTTTTCGCGCTCCTCTCCTGGAATCTTGCCACGGCGGCCCTCCTCATGGACGGCGTCTTCGTCGGCTACCTCTTCTACGAATGGGTGCATTTCATGGCGCACCGCTTCCATCCCCGTTCGAGGGCAATGAAGTACCTGAGACGTTATCACCTCCAACACCATTTTCGCCATGAAGCCGAACAGTTCGGCGTCACCACGCCCCTCTGGGATTGGGTCTTCGGCAGCTACCGCACCGGCCCGGTTCGCCACACCGCGGCAACGAAAATGGGTTCCAGACCCTAATTTCCCTGTATTTGCGGGCGGCATCCTGCCATCATCTTTTGATGACAAGAAACTATCTCTCGATTTTCACCCCCAGCACCGCGGAAGAGCGGAAAAGGAACTTTGAAAATTACTGGAGCTACACGCAGGCCCACGACGGCGACATCGTGGAGAGCGAGCGGGACCTGCTCAAGAAGAAGGACCTGATCCGAAGCTACCGGGAAAATCCCGTCCGGTCCCGGCGCCCGTTGGACCGTCCGGAGGTTTTCTACCGGAATTACGTCCACATGCAGGATGACCCGAAGACCCTCGACCGCAAGACGCTCCTCCTGACCTGCATTTACAAGTTCGCGCGGCACGAGTGGGTGGGAATTTCGGGGGCCTGGGACGCCATCCCTTCCCTGGCGGAGTCGAAAACGACGACCGACAAGATCAGCCGATACCATCTCTGCGAGGAGTTCTGCCACGTCCGCCTCTTTCACGAGATGTTCCGCACGATGCAGCTGGACGAAGTGGAGTGGGTGCCGCCCGGCAAATGGATGCAGAGGATCTACCGCATCTTTCCCCACCTGCCGGAATCCCTCATGGCCGCCCCGGCCTTCGTGACGGAGCTCATGGGCATCACCTTCTACCAGCACGTGGACCGCCTTCTGGACGAGGTCTTCGCCGACGAGCCCGAGGCCCGCGACCGCATCCGCGCCTTGCTCCACGAAATCATGGTCGACGAGCTGGCGCATATCGGCCAGAGGCGGAATTTTATCGGGCCTCTCGGCATCCGCGTGGCCAAATGGTTGGTCAAGCCGCTCTATCGGGTGTTCTTCAACGACATCCCGGAATCGAAGCTGCTCTTCGACGTCGACCGGATGGTCGAAGACGGGCTGGCCTTCGACTACAACGGCGTCTCACCCGATCTTCTCGCCAAGAGCTGGGTCCCCAGCTACTGTCAGGTGTCTTACTGACCTACCTTCGGTTTCCCGGCCGGTGGAAATGGCCGCCGAAACGGCCCCCGGGCCTACCCTGCGGGGGTCGATGGCCGCGTTGGGGGGCGTGATGCGCAGGTCCTTCCTCCTTCGGCTTCTTGTAATCAAAGTCAGGCAGGGTCACGCGCGGGAGCGCATGTTTCAGGATTCTCTCGATGTCCCGGATGAGAGGTTCCTCGTCGCGGTCCACCAACGTGAACGCGTCGCCGGTGGCGTCCCCTCGGGCGGTTCGGCCGATCCGGTGGACGTAGGTTTCCGGCGTCTCCGGGACGTCCAGGTTGACGACGTGCGAGATGTCGTCGACGTCGATGCCGCGCGCGGCGACGTCGGTGGCCACCATGATCTGGCTTCTTCCCCGGCGGAACTCGTCCAAGGCCCGCAGGCGCTGGTTTTGGTTGCGGTCGCCGTGAATGACGGAGACGGTAAAGCCCTTTTTCTCAAGTTTGTGGCCCAGACGGTCCGCGTTCCGCTTGGTGCGCGTGAAGATGAGGACGGACGTCATGCCCTGGCCGCGCAGGATTTCCACCAAGAGTTCGGTCTTCAGGTGCCTCGGGACGGGATAGACCGCGTGCCGGATCCCGGCCGCGACCGACGAACGCTGCCCGACCTGGACCGTGACCGGGTTGGCGAGGATCTTGTGCGCCAGAGCCGACATCTCCGCGGAGAGCGTCGCGGAAAAGACGAGGTTTTGTCTCTTGGGCGGCAAGAGCCTGAGGATCTTCTGGATCGCCGGGAGGAATCCCATGTCCAGCATCTGATCCACCTCGTCCAAAACGAACATCTCCACCTCGGAGAGTTTGAGCCGGCCCGCCTCGACGTGGTCCAGCAGGCGCCCCGGCGTGGCCGAGAGCACGTCCAGGCCGTTTTGAATCGCGGAGATCTGGGGCTGGAACGAGACGCCGCCGAAGATGGCCGTGCCCTTGAGGTGGACAAAACGAGAAAGGGACTTCAAGTGTTCCATCGATTGCAGGGCCAGTTCCCGTGTCGGCGCGATGATGAGGGCGCGGGGGGCCTTCCGCCCCGGGACCTGAAGCAGCTTGTGGAGGATGGGCAGGACGAAGGCGGCCGTCTTGCCGGTGCCCGTCTGGGCGAGCCCGATGACGTCGCGGCCCTCCAGAATGGCGGGGATCGCCTGGGCCTGGATGGGCGTCGGCTTCAAAAAGCCCATGTGGTGGATGCCTTTCAGCAGGTTGGGGTGGAGTTTGAGCGTGTCAAACGTCGTTTCGTGCGATGCGGTGGTCATGATCAATGCCTTCTATCCTTCCGTTATGTTTGGGTTTTCTTTGCTTTCTACCTGATTGAAGAAGCGGTGTGAACCCGAGTGAGGCCTTTACCTTACCCGAAGAATCCGGAAATGGGGGAAATTTTTTTAACCCGGCCGGTGATGGGAGAGGCGTTCGATCACCAGGATGAGCACGGCCCATTTGGCCTGGGAGGCCTCGAGTTGAAACCGGTACTCCCGAATCTTGAGTTTCCACAGCTCCCGGGCCCTCTGAGAACCTTCGGCGGCCATTTCTTGATACCGAATCTTGGCCTTTTCCCAGCGGGCGGCGGCGGCCTCCACGGCGCTTCGCGCGATCTGCAGCCTTTTTTCGAGCCGGTCTTGAAAGCGGGTCGGGGACGCCGCCATGCGACGGCGCACGCGCTCGAACTCGGTCTCGATGCGCGCCTTCAGGAGCATTTCCTTCCGGTATCGAGTGACACGTCCCACCACGCCGGCCCAACTCATGAGAGTGACCCACCACTTGGTCGGGTCCCAATGATACCAGCGGTAGCCGTTCCGGTAGTCCGAGGCGAAACGGTGGTGAAAATTATGATACCCCTCGCCGTAGGTGAGGAAGGCGAGCCACCACGAATCACGCGCCGAAAAGGCCTCGGTGAAAGGGCGTTTGCCGACCTTGTGCGCCAATGAATTGATGAAGAACGTCAGGTGATGGACGACCACCACCCTGACGAAGCCTCCCCAAAGAAGCCCCGCCAGGGGACGGCCGAAGGCCCACCCGATCAGGGTCGGCAGTACGAATCCGAAGGCGATGGCGATGGGCAGATAGTAGCGGTCCTGCCAGACGACGAGCCTGTTCCGGGTCAGGTCAGGGACGTTGCTGAAATCGTCGTCCTTGGGGCTCTTAAAAAAGATCCAACCCATGTGGGCGTGAAAGACGCCTTTTTGGATGTTGTACGGGTCCTCGTCCTGATCGATGTGTTGATGATGGACGCGATGGTCGCGTGACCACCGGAGCGCCGAGTTCTGAAGGGAGGCCGCCCCGCAGACGAGGTAGAAGAGTTCGAGCGCCCAATGGCACTCGTAGCTCCGGTGCGCGAAATGACGGTGATAACCGGCCGAGATCCCCATGCCCGCCGTCAGGACGTAAAAGACGAAGAAAATCGCGAGATCCGGCCATTGAACGCCGAAGTGGAGCGCGTACCAGAGGGTGCCTCCGACCGCGACCACGGGGGAAAGGAAGAGAAAGAGGATGTTGGTCCAGTCGAGTTTCCGTCCTGCGTCATTGATTTTCATGATCTCCATTCATTTTATCAAACGGCGGCAAATCGCGCCACCCCTGGCAAGGGGCGCAAGCCGTAGCGCGTCAACGGGGGAGAAGCAAGAAATCTCGTTCTTAATTCACGAAACTCACGCGGTTTCGGCCGGATCTCTTGGATTGGTAGAGGAGTTCGTCCGCACACTTGAGCATATTCGACCAGTCCGCGAAGTTCTGCCCGGCGAGTACGGCGATTCCCACGCTCACCGTGACGCCGATCGTCCGCCCCTCGAAGACGACGGGAGCCGCCTCCACCGCCTTTCTCAGGCGCTCGGCGACCGAGACGGCGCCCTGGACGTTCGAGCCCTTCAGAAGAATGACGAATTCCTCGCCGCCGTAGCGCGCCAGGATATCCTCCTGGCGCACGATGGAGCGTGCGATCCCTCCGACGTGTTTCAGGACGTGGTCGCCGGCCGGGTGCCCGTGCTCGTCGTTGACCCTCTTGAAGTGGTCGAGGTCGAAAAGGACGAGGGACAGCGGGACGTTGTTTCTCAGCGCGAAGCTGAACTCCTCGCGCACCCGTTCCTCGAAGTATCTCTTGTTATAGGCCCCCGTGAGGGCGTCCGTCGTCGCCATCTTGTAGATTTCCTGATGGAAGACGTTTTCGGCCCGTCCCTGGTAGGTGTATTTGAAGATGGTCGAGGTGGAGAGCTGGACCTTGTCGCCGTCGCCGAGCTGCCGTTCCTGGATGCGGTGGCCGTTCACGAAGGTCCCGTTGGTGCTTCCCAGGTCCTTGATGACGGTGACCCCGTCCGAGTAGTCGATTTGGCAATGGCGGCGCGAGATTCCCAGGTCGGCGATGGGGATGTCGGCGTCGGCGGAGCGCCCGAGCACGACGCGTCCCTCCTTGAGCAGGTGCATCTGGCCCATCTGGGGACCGGCCAGGAAGACCAGGTGGGCGTATTTTTCGTCCGGCAAGGAGAGATCGTCCACGCGCGTGATGACCGTATGTTCCGGATTGCTTTCGTCGGCCGGCATGGCTCCTCCGTGCGATTTTCGAGGTATTCTACGATACTAAGGGCATGTTATCCATAAACTTATGGGTCGAGGTTCCATGAGGCTTCCGGCAAGAAGGATTGAAACCGGATCGGAGAAGAAGATCGATGAAGTCAGTCTCTCGAT